>JBBQXR010000090.1:0-10352 GCA_038209455.1 Acidimicrobiia bacterium | reverse complement strand
ACCCGGCCAGCCCGACGCGTGGCGCGAGCACATTCGTGGCGCGAAGACACATGACGACACCGACGTACAGCGTGAGCACGGCCGCCAGCGTGACCACCGTCCGGGCCGTCGACGCCGGCCGCGCCAGTACCGACCACGCCCCGAGGACCAACGCCATTCCACCGGCGAAGCGCCACCGAGGCCGCTCGCGCTTCCCGGCGATCCACGCTCGGGCGTGCCGCCATCGTGACCCGAGGTCGCCTCCGTCCTTCCCCGGCGCCAACGCGAGCGCCAGCCCGACGAGGATGAGCGCCAGACCGGCTCCGCTGAGGCGGCCGGTCAGCACTTCCACGAACGACGCCACCGCACCGGCGCGGCCAGGATCCAACGGCGCGACGACCGCACCGATCACCGGCGTCGCCGAACCGAGACCGGCAAGCAGTGCACCGCTGAGCGCCATCGTGACGCCGACGGTGCGGACCGCCGCCACCGGATCGGCCGCTCGCCGCAACGCCTGCACCAGGAGCGCGATTCCGACCAGTCCGGTCGGGAACCAGATCCAGATCCACGAACTCATGCGGAAGAGCAGATCGACGATCCGGTTCTGCGAGATGCTCGCGGACGCATCCAACACGTTGGCCGGGAGCTTCTTCGCGAGCGCGGGATTGATCGACTGCAATGCCGACCGGATGGTCGTCGACACCTGTTGCGCGTCGAGATCGACCCGGCGCGCGGCGCGCGCCCGGAAGACCTGCTCGTGGGCCCGGACGGCGAAGTTCCGGATCGCATCCTCCACGGGGGCGGTGGCGATGGCGGCGGCGACCGCATCGGTGACCACCGGTCGTGCCGCAGACACGAAGTTGGACGAGCGTGCGAGTCGCAGCGTCACCTGGTCGGCGATGTAGTCCCGCATGTCGGTCTGTTGTGACGCACGGGCAACGACATCACCGAATCCGTCGTGGTCGATGACCCGGGTGTCGAGCCACCATCCGACCGACGCAGCCGTGATGAGCAACGTTCCGACGACGGCCAACACCCGTACCGGCCACCGACCGTACGAGCGGCGCGACCGGGAGGTCACTAGGGCCGCCGAGGGCGTTCGAACGGGACTCGGAGGTGCAACGGAGCTCCTAGGCGCGTTGGAGTGCGATCTGACCGGCGCGCTGGCGGAGGCGAATGTAGGCGACGACTGCGACCGCGTACACGCCGAGCGCCACCAGCTGCACCGCCCGGAACCCGATCGACATGGCCAGGATCGTCGTGAGCACCGATCCGATCACGGAGAAGAAGCCATTGACCGCCCACGACCATGCGACGTACTCGTCAGGATGATCGGACAAGCCGTTGACCAGGTTCAACCCGAGGGGCATGAACATTCCCAGGCAGACGCCGAGCGGGGCGAGCACCACGATCGTGACCATGACGCGGACCGCGAGACCCTCGGAGAGCAACCCGTCCTTCAGGCTGTCGAGACCGAACTCGTAGAACACGGTCAGGACGCAGAGCACCAGGAACACGGCCGGCACGACGCGCGCCCGATCGACGAGTCGGTTACTCCAGAGCGCACCGACACCCGTGAAGAAGAGCAGTGACGCGAGCGTGACCGTCAACGAATACGTGGGGTAACCGAGGAAGAGCACCAGGCGCTGGATCATCGAGATCTCGAAGAGGATGAAGCCGAGGCCGAGCGACGCGAAATACAGCGCCGAGATGCCCTTCGCCGGCAGCGCGCGCCATTCCTTCCGGACGAAGAGGAACGGCGCCAGGAGGAAGAACGACGCGAACACGACGGCGACCCCGAGCAGGAGGAGGAGCACCCGCTCTCCGAGCACGATGCCGGGATCGATGGGATCGATCGGTTGGAGGAAGTCGCCGATGACGTCACTGAAACGCGAGAAGTGCCAGAAGAACGGGCTGTCGTCGGAGATGGCACCGATCTGGCGAGGATACGAACGCGCCACCGCCGCCGCCTGGGCGTCGGTCGCGTCGATGAGCTTGGGCACGATCCCCGGACCCTTGGGCAGTCCCGGCGCCCACGCCGTCGTGCTGAGCGGAACCGCCGTGATCGCCGACTGGTACCGCGCCACCTCGGCTGGCGTGAACGGAGTCCGCTTCAACATCACGGTGGCGAGGTCGCCGGTCTTGTGGGTGATATAGGGCGACACGATCATGTGCGCACCGGGGTCCTTGATCCCCATCTCGCCGAGGGCCTTCCGGGCCGTCATCACGTACCGCCCGGTCCGGTTCGGCGCGTCCGTGAAGTTCAACTCCCCGAACTGGACGACGACGACGCCCCGATCGGTCAGGTGCGACAGGCTTTCCTTGATCATCTGTGTCGTGTAGAGGTAACTCTCCGAGAGCACGAACGCGCCGGACGACGCTGCGTTGTTCGCCGCGTAACTGTCGGGTGCGACGAACCACACGAGGTCGTACTTGTCGGAGGTCCGGGCGAGGTACGAGCGGCCGTCACCCTGGTGGATGTTCACGCCCGGTTGGTTCGGGAGGTCGCCCGAATACTTCTTGTACCGATTGCGAACCAGGTCGACCGTGACCGGGTTCAACTCGACGCCGTCGATCTTCTTCGACTTGTAGTGCAGCGCGGCGACGATCTCGTTGCCGCCGGCGGACCCGACGATGAGCGTGTGATCCGGCGCAGTGCCGAGCGTTCCGAACGGCAACGAGCGCGGGTCGTGGTCGAACTTCGTCACCGCGGCGGCGTTGCCGTCGAACTTGTCGATGATCGAACCGAACGTGCCGTCGTGGAACAGCGACTTGAAATCCGGCCGGATGTCGGCGACGTCGACCCGGAAGACCGGACCCCAGTCGGACGACTCGGCGTGCGCGGGGCTGGCCTTGGTCTCCTCGGGCCGCACATCGGGGACGCCGACCCCGGCCGCGAGGAAGACGAGCACCAACGCGAGCGCGGCCACACCCAACTGCATCGTGATGTTCCGACCCAGGGACACGAGACCGACGAGTGCGAACACGAGGGCGGCGAGCATCACCACCTGCGGCGGTCCGAGCCACACGATCAGCGGGATCGCGAGCGCACAGCCGAGCGCGGCACCCACCAGGTCGGCGAAGTACAGCCGTCCGACCCGGTCCCCGCCCCGCCCCAGGAGGGTCGAGACGATGATGCCGAGCGCAATGAACGAAGCGAAGAGGGCGAGGCAGACGATGCCCAGCATCGCGAGATTCTTGAACGAGGTCTTCGATCCGTAGTCCCAGATCCTCAGCGTGTCGATCGGGATGCGGGCGACGACGAAGTACCCCACCGCGATGCTGACCGCGCCGACGACCGAGCACACCGCGACGACGGTGTCGGTCGCCGCCTGGCGGAGTCGGGGCCAGACCACCACGAAGATCCCGCCCGATCCGATACCCAGCAACGCCAGGCCCAGCACGAGGTACACGTAGTAGTAGTACAGCTTGAACGAGACGATTCGGGTGTATCCGACTTCCAGGAGCAGACCGGCCAAACTGACCAGGAAGATGACGACCGTATGACGGGCGCCGAGCCCCGCCCTCGGACCTTCGGTTGTGGACACCCGCACTCCCGTTCAACGATCGTTCAGCCCGTGGGAGCGGCGAGCGTAGCCCCCCGCCTTGTCGGTTGGCCCGAAACTCAGTCGTAGTAACCGGAGTGGCGGTACAGGGTGGGGACGCCTTCGGCGCGGAGCATTTCGACGTTGCGGCGGTCGTCTTCGATGCCGAGGAGAATTTCGAAACCGAACTCGCGGAGGTCCCAGAGGGAAGACTGCTTGAAGTCGCGGGACAGCTCGTAGTCGCCCCACGGGCGCATGAGCAGGACATCCCAACGGATCTCGTACCGGCGGAGCCAGGCTTCGGTGAGTTCGTGGACGCGCTGCGGTCGGGCGGTCAGCAGGACCACGCGGATGTCGCGATCGAGGAGGTCGAGCATGACCTGGACTTCCTGGATCACCGGGTCGTCACCACACGCGTCGAAGAACCCGCGCCAGTCGCGCCGGGGTGCCTCGATGTAGTGCTGACGGGTTGCCGCGTCGGAGAGCACGCCGTCGATATCAATGAGCACGGCCCGGCCGGGCTCGACCGGACCTTCGCGCCACGTCCAGTGTTCGGGGGCAATGCCTCGTCGTGACACGCGTCCTAGTCCTCGTCGGTGGCGGTCGAGAGATACCGACTCTTGATCCCGTCGACCACGCTCGGATCCGCCAGGGTGGTGGTGTCGCCGAGGGACTGATCCTCGGCGACGTTCCGGAGCAGGCGGCGCATGATCTTGCCCGAGCGGGTCTTCGGCAGCTCCTCGGTGAAGAGGATCGACTTCGGTTTTGCAATCGGACCGATCGCCTCGCCGACGTGCTCACGAAGCTTCGCGACGAGCGCATCGTTCGGAACATTCCCGGCGCGCAGGATCACGAACGCCGCGATGGCCTGACCGGTGGTGTCGTCGGTTTTCCCCACGACCGCGGCCTCGGCCACGGCGGGGTACGAGACGAGCGCCGATTCCACCTCAGTGGTGGAGATGTTGTGTCCGGCGACGAGCATGATGTCGTCGACCCGACCGAGCAACCAGTAGTAGCCGTCGGAGTCGGTCTTCGCACCGTCACCGGCGAAGTACCGGCCGTCGAAACGCGACCAGTAGGTCTCGCGGTACCGCTCCGGATCGCCCCAGATCCCGCGCAGCATCGAAGGCCACGGCTGGGTGAGCGTGAGGTAGCCACCACCGGGCACACCGACCGGCGCGCCGTCGTCGTTGACGATCTCGGCCCCGATGCCCGGCAGCGGGAACGTCGCACTCCCCGGCTTGGCCACGGTGGCACCGGGCAACGGGCTGATCATGATGGCGCCGGTCTCGGTCTGCCACCATGTGTCGACCACGGGGCACACGTCGTGGCCGATGTGTTCCGAATACCAGATCCACGCCTCGGGATTGATCGGCTCGCCGACCGAACCGAGCAGCCGCAGTGAGGACAGGTCGTGTGACTCGGGAAACTCGGTCCCCCACTTCATGAACGTACGGATAGCGGTGGGCGCGGTGTAGAGAATCGTCACGCCGTACTTCTCGACGATCGACCAGAAGCGGTCCTTGGCCGGATGGTCGGGCGTACCTTCGTACATCACGCTCGTGGCGCGGTTCGCGAGGGGTCCGTACACGATGTACGAGTGACCGGTCACCCATCCGCAATCGGCGGTGCACCAGAACACGTCGGTGTCGGGATGGATGTCGAAGACGTACTTGAAGGTGAACGCGACCTGGGTGAGATACCCCCCGGTCGTGTGCATGATCCCCTTCGGATGCCCGGTCGTGCCGCTCGTGTAGAGGATGAACAGCAGGTCCTCGGCATTCATCGACTCCGGCGGGCAATCGGCCGACTGCGCCGGCACGATGTCGTGCCACCAGACGTCACGGCCGGCGGTCATGTCGACGTCGTGGGCCGTGCGTGCCAGGACGAGACACTTCTCGATCGACGGCGTTTCGGTCATCGCGTCGTCGGCGATCCGCTTCAGTTCGACGATGCCGCCGCGCCGCCACGCGCCGTCGCCGGTGACGAGGACCTTGGCTGCGGCGTCGTTGATCCGGTCGCGGAGCGAGTCGGCGGTGAAGCCGCCGAACACGACGGAGTGCGCGGCGCCGATGCGCGCGCACGCCAGCATCGCCACCGGCAGCTCGGGCACCATCCCCATGTAGATCGCGACCCGGTCGCCCTTGACGACGCCGAGGGACTTCAGGGCGTTCGCGGTGCGCGCCACCTCATCGAGGAGTTCGGCGTAGGTGATCTCACGCGCGTCGCCGGGTTCACCTTCCCAGAGAATCGCGACCTGATCGCCGTGACCGGCCTCGACGTGGCGGTCGAGACAGTTGTACGAGACGTTGAGGCTGCCGTCGGAGAACCACTTCACGAACGGCAGATCCCACTCGCAGACCGACGTGAAATCCTGATCCCAATGCAGGAGCTCCCGGGCCTGCTCGGCCCAGAACGCGGTCGGGTCGGCCGCAGCGCGATCGTGCATCGAGTGGTCGGTCACCAGGGCGCGCTCGGCGAACGCCGGTACGGGTGGGAAGACCCGCTGCTCGTCCGCCAGTGCCTCGAGTGTCACGTCCGCCATCGATCCCCCGTTTCGTTTCGCCGCCGGTTTCGGAGGCTACCCGGACACCACCGGATGTCGATCGGCCCGGGACCAACGTCAGCGTTTGGCGAAGGTGAGCACGGTGTGCGCGCCGAGGCCCGGGGCGGCGGTGAGCACGGCCGCTTCCACGCCCCGACTCCGACCCATCACCGCTGCGACGTCCGGGTTGGCGGCGCCGGCTTCCCATTGGGCGGCACCGGCGGCGACGAGCCCGTCGATACCCATGTCGCGCAGCCACTCCGCCTGGCTGCTCGCAGTAAGCGGGGTGAGCCCGGCCCGACCGGCGGCACGCAGCACCATCTCGAGGGGAACGTCGGCGGTGATGTCCCGCGAACCGGGCAGCACGAGGGGATCGTGGCCGCGTTCGTGGCCGACGTATGTCCGCAGCCAACCGCCGTCGCGCTCGACCAACTCCGACCACGCGGCGACGTAGTCGAGCAGGATCACCGCTCCCCGGCGTAACGACGCTGCTGCATCGACGATCCACTGGACCATCTCCGTCGCCACCGGCAGCCGGGTGCCGACGGGCGCGTCGACCGACTCGACCCAGTGCTCGAGATCCGGCGCGGCCGGCACCAACACCTCGACGAAACGTTCGCGGTCGAGTCCGACCCGGACCTCCGACCACCCGGCCTCGGTCCGGACCACGATCTCGAACGCCAGGTTGTCGAGGAGTTCGTTGGCGAGGATGACGCCGTCCACCGGGCGCGCGGGCAACGAGTCGAGCGCGCTCACGATCGGGCCGAGCCCGTCGACCGGGACCGGGGCGTCCTCACCCGCCTCGATACGGCCGGGCCCGAGGACATCCGACCGGGGCTCGATCGGAAGGCGCTCCGACTGCTCACCGCGCAGGATCTCGCTCCGCTCCACCAGCACGTAGTGCAGGGCCTGAGCGCACTCGGGTTCCGCCCGCAGGACCTCCCGGGCCAGGCGCCCGTTGCCGGCGCCGGCCTCGACGACCACGAACGGATCCGGTCGGCCCTGCCGCGCCCACTCGGCGTCGAGCGCACGGGCGACGCACACGCCGAAGAGCGGACCCACTTCCGGACTGGTGATGAAATCCTGGCCCCTCCGGCCCGCCCCGGCCCCACGGGCGAAGAACCCACCATCGGCGTAGAGCGCGAGGTCGACGAACGTTCCGAATCGGATCGGGCCCGCTCGATGGATCCGTTCCGCGATGAGCGACGACGCCGACCGCACGTCGTCCGAACTCACGGGACCGCCTAGCCGCCGGCGGCGAGCTCGCCGAGGCGAGCGAAGAGCTGCGGGTACACACCGATCACCAGAACGACCGCCGCACAGAGGCCGACCGCGGCGTTGAGCGCGACGGGCGTGCGGATCGGTGAGGCGTCGACGCCGTCCGCCACCGGGTGGAACCAGATCTCACGCGCCACGCGTGCGTAATAGAAGAACGCGATCACCGAGCTGACCGCGGCCAGCACACCGAGGATGGTGGCGCCGGGCGTGTTGGCGTCGAACACCGCTCGGAACATCGTGAACTTGGCGAACCAGCCGGCGAACGGGGGCACCCCGGCGAGTGAGAACATGAACATCGACATGATCACGGCCATGACGGGCGAGTACTGACCGAGCCCGGCGAAGCTCGAGATCTCGGCCGACCGGGTGCGGCGGGCCAGCGCGATCACGATCGCGAAGGCACCGAGGTTCATGGCGCCGTAGATCAGGATGTAGACCACCACAGCTTCGATCGAGCTGCGAGCCGCGCCGCCGTCCGCTGCCACCGCGAACGGAACCAGGATGAAACCACCCTGGGCCACCGATGAGTAGGCGAGCATCCGCACGATGTTCGTCTGGCGGAGCGCGACGAGATTGCCGAGGATCATCGAGGCTGCGGCCAGACCCCAGAGGACCGGCTGCCACATGTCGGCGTTCGGGAAGAACCCGAAGATCACGACCGACAGGAGCGCGACGAACCCGCCGGCCTTCGACGCGACCGAGAGGAACGCGGTGACCGGGGTCGGCGCACCCTCGTAGGTGTCGGGCGACCAGAAGTGGAACGGCACTGCACTCACCTTGAAGGCGAACCCGACAATGGTGAGGAACCCGGCGACGAGCAACAGGGGTTCGTCGATCCGGCCGACCTTCGCGGCGATCTGCGAGAGCAACGTGGACCCGGTGAGGCCGAAGACGAGCGACATGCCGTAGAGCATCACGGCCGACGACATCACGCCGATCAGGTAGTACTTGATCGCTGCCTCGTTCGATTTCGGGTCGTGCTTGCGCCACCCGGCGAGCACGAACGTGGGGATGGAGATCGTCTCCAACGCCACGAAGATCGAGATCAGATCGCGTGAACTCGCCATCACGAGCATGCCGAGCAGCGACGTGAGCATGAGGACGTAGAACTCGCCCTGGTAGTAGTCGCCGTCGCCGATGTAGTCGACGGAGAGCAGCATGCTCACGTAGGCCGCGGCGAGGAAGAAGCCTTGCCAGACGAGTGAGTAGGCATCGACCTGGAAGCCGCCGCCGAACATCGACCGCGTCCCACCGTCGACGGCCAGCGTGATGATCGGGATGCTGGCGGCCAAGACGCCGAATGACGCGATCTGCTGGGTCTGGAACCGACCGCGGTACTCGAAGAAGAAGTCGGCGATCAGTACGGCGACGATCGTCGCCGAGATGATGATCAGCGGCGCGATCGCATGGAAGTCCCAGCCCGGGTTCACGCTCAACCGCCGACGGCTTTGACGAGGTTCGCGATGTGGGTGGCGCCGTCGTTGGTCAGCGAGAAGATCACGTCGGGGTAGACACCGAGCACGACGATCATCAGCAGGATCGGCGTCCATGCGATCCACTCGATCGTGGAGACGTCGTGGATGTGGGCATCCGCGAACTCGGGCTTGGGCTCACCGAACGCGACCCGCTGGAACATCCAGAGCAGGTAGCCGGCCGCGAGCACGGTGCCGATTGCCGCGATGACCATGAACGTGCGGAAGAGCGCGTCCGACAGGCCGGGCGCCGGCTGGTACGCCGAGAGCACCGCCGGGAACTCGCCCCAGAACCCGGCGAGGCCGGGCAGACCGAGCGACGCCATCGCGCAGAATCCGAGCAGCCATCCCATCTTCGGCGCCTGCTTGAGGAGGCCGCCGAGGCGGCTCATCTGCCGGGTACCGAACGTGTGCTGCACCGACCCGCCGATGAAGAAGAGCATGCCGGTGATGAGACCGTGGGCCACCATGCCGAAGATCGCGGCGTTGAGGCCGAAGCTGGTCAGGGTCGCGATGCCGAGCATCACGAATCCCATGTGCGCCACCGACGAGAACGCGATCAGGCGCTTCATGTCGGTCTGAGCCAGACAGCACAGCGCGCCGTAGATGATCCCGACGACCGCCAGTCCACCGATCCACGGTGCCCACTTGATCGCGGCATGCGGCAGGAGCGGGATCGCGATGCGGATGAATCCGTAGGTACCGAGCTTCAGCAGGATTGCGGCCAGGAGCACCGAGCCCACGGTGGGGGCTTCGGTGTGCGCATCGGGGAGCCACGTATGGAACGGGAACATCGGCACCTTGATCGCGAAGCCGAGGAAGAGTCCGCCGAAGATCAGGTTCCGTGTCGTCTCGGCGAGGTTGCCGTCGCCCATTGCCGCCAGCGTCGGGATCTGGAACGACCCTTGCAGGAAGAAGAGCGCCAGGAATCCCAACAGCATCAACGCGGAGCCGAACAGGGTGAAGAGGAAGAACTTGATCGACGCGTACTCGCGGTTCGGTCCGCCCCACACTCCGATCATGAAGAACATCGGGAGCAGGACGATCTCGAAGAAGATGAAGAAGAGGATGAGGTCCTCGGCGAGGAAGGTCCCGTTCATACCGACCTCGAGGAGCAGGATCAGCGCGAGGAAGCCCTTGGGATTGTGCGGCTCCGGGAAGTGGTTCCAGGAGTAGATGATGCACAGGACCGTGATGAACATCGAGAGGATGAGCATCGGCAGGGAGATGCCGTCCATCCCGAGGTGGTACCGGGCGTGGATGACGCTGATCCACGCCTTGTTCACGCCGAACTGGAGGTTGCCGGCCTTGCCGTAGTCGAAGTCGGCGAGGATGCCGATGCCGACTGCGAGCGTGACCAGGCTCGTCCCCAGTGCCACGACCTTGGCCAGTGTCTCCTCGGCCTTGGGCAGCATCAGCAAGATGACCAACCCAACGGCCGGCAGGAAGATCGCCAGCGTCAACGCCCAATGATCGAACCAGTTCATGTCTCGTCTTCCCTTAACCGAAGATGGCGAGCGCGAGGGCGATGAG
>JBBQXR010000089.1:0-10491 GCA_038209455.1 Acidimicrobiia bacterium | reverse complement strand
CCGAACCAACTTGAGCGTTTGTCACTTTGGAGACGCGACGCGTCCTCGAACTGACAAACGCTGCGGTGACCAACGCTACCCAGGCGGCACGTCACTCGAACGCAATGCGTTCCGCGGAACGCATCCGGCGGCAACTACGCGATGCGGGCCGCGCCATAGGTCAAGCCCAGCGTCGACAGGATCGTCGGGATGAGCAGCAGGAGCAGCCGGTTGAACTCGGCATGCAGACGAGCCTCGAAGCGCAGACCGATGCGCTCCTCCATCGAGACCATCTCATGGCGGAGCGCGACCACGTCGGTGCGCACCACCTCGAGGTCGTGGGTACGCGCCACATCGCCTCAACCCGTGGGCGGCAGGTGGGCCGTCAGCGCGTCCGCCACCGGCGCACCGAGGGCTGCTTCGAGGCCGGTGTACATCTCGTGGCGCGTGCGTTCATGAATCGACATCGTAAACCTCCGCTCAACGGCATTCGTCGGGGAAGTGGGGAAGGCCTCGATCTTCGCGTCCGGGTGAGACACGCCTCAGTGCGTGGTGCTGGACATCGCGTCGGAGTCGACCTTCGCGGACACCTGGGGCGCGGGAGCATCGGTACCGGCCACCTGGAATGCGGCCGCGGGGGTAGCCGCGGCGGGGACGACCGGCGCGCCTTCGAGATCGAGGTGCGGGAGGATCCGGTCGAGCCACTTCGGCAACCACCAGGCGGCGTCGCCGAGGTAGCGCATGACGGCAGGCACGAGGAGCAGGCGCACGACGGTGGCGTCGATGAAGACCGCGGCAGCCATGCCGACACCCATCATCTTCACCGTCGGGTTCGGGCTGATCACGAAGCCGAGGAACACGGCGATCATGATCCCCGCCGCCGCGGTGATGACGCGGGCGGTCTTGGCCACACCGACCGCGACCGCTTCACGCGAGTCACCGAGGCGGAGGTACTCCTCTCGGATGCGGGAGAGCAGGAACACCTCGTAGTCCATCGAGAGCCCGAAGAGGATGGCGAACATCATCAGCGGGATGAAGGCGACGATCGGGATGGGCTGATGGACGCCGATCAGTTCGCGGCCCCAGCCCCACTGGAAAACGGCCACGATCACGCCGTACGCGGCACCGATCGACAGCAGGTTCATCACCGCGGCCTTGATCGGGACGAGCACCGAGCGGAACACGATCATCAGCAAGAGGAACGCGCCGAGCACGACGATGCCGATGCACTCGAGCAGCCGACCCTGCACCCGGTCGGTCACGTCGATGAGCGACGCGGTCTGGCCGCCGACGAACACCTGACCTTCGAGCACGGTGCCCGCGGTGGCCTGGGGAATCACTGTCTTGCGGAGGTTGCGCACGAGCGTCTGGGTCGACGCCGCATTCGGCGCCTGCTTCGGCGTGACGAGGACGATCGCGGCGTTCTTGTCCGGACCGGGAATCGGCGGCGTCACCTCGGCGACGTCCGGCGCCTTGCCCAGCGCAGCGGCGAGTTTCTCGACCGCGGCGACACTGCCCGCGGCATTCGCGGCGGTAGGCGTCGGCACGCCGATCGCCACGAGCAACGGCGAGTTGGCACCCTCACCGAATCCCTGGGTGATGAGGTCGTACGCCTTGCGTTGGGTGGTCGCAACCGGCGCGTCGCCGTCATCGGTGAAGCCGAGTTTGAGGTCGAGGATCGGCGCAGCGAGCACCGCGAGGATCAGCACCGAGATCACCACGAAGACGCCGGCGCGGTTCGCCACTGCGTGCGCGAACGTGTACCACATGCCGCCCACGTCTTCGGCCTGCTCGACGTTGCGGTGATGGGCGGCGATTCGCCGGCCGCCGAAACCGAGCAACGCGGGCAGGAGCGTCAACGACGCGAGCACCATGATCACCACGAACAGCCCGGCCGAGAATCCGAGCACGGCGACGTACGGAATACCCGCGATCGCCAGCCCGCACAACGCCATCGCGACACAACAGCCCGCGAACAGCGACGCGGCACCCGCGGTGCCCACCGCGTGTCCGATGCCGGGGATGTGATCCATGCCCTCGTCGCGATTCTGGAGGTACCGACTGAGCACGAGCAGCGAGTAGTCGATGCCCACCCCCAGGCCGATCATGGATCCGAGAATCGGTGCGACGGTGCCGATCGTGGTCTGGGTCGCCAGCAGCATGAGGCTGACGGTGGCCGTGGACACCCCGAACAGCGCGACGCCGATCGGGAGGAATGCGGCCAGCACCGAACCGAAGAGGAACAGCAGGATCATGATCGCAGCGATGATTCCGATGAGTTCGGAGAAGTCGTTGCCACTGCCCGAGTTCTGGATGTCGACCACGGCGCCGCCGTACTGCACGTCGACTCCGGCCGCATCGGTCGTCTTCGCCGCCTGCTCCAGGGACTTGAACGCGTCCTTGGGCATGCTCGCCAACGTGCCGCTGTAGACGATGTTCGAGACGGCGATCTTCCCGTTGGCGGACACGCGGGGGAACGGACCGAACGGATCGCTCACCGTCTGCACGCCGGGCTGCGCCTTGATCTTCGCGAGGAGCGCGGTGACGGCGGCTTCGTGGTCGGCGCTCGTGATCGACCCGGACGACACCGAGACGACGACCGACGCGCTCGGCTGCTGCTGGGTCGGGAACCGCTTGTTCAACAAGTCGGTGGCCGATTGCGAGTTGGTACCGGGAACGCTGAACACGTCGCGGTAGACGTTCTGGAGGCCTGATGCCGGGATGCCGAGCGCGATCAGCGCGATCAGCCAGGCACCGAGCACCCACCAGCGCTTGCGGGCCATGAACTGGCCCATCCGCTCCAACCCTCGCGGACCCGCCGGCGGTCCGCCGGACGCGGGTGCGTCGGCTACCCCTGCTGCTGTGCCGCCAGCAGATTCAGTGCGGACCCGGCCTTGAACCACGAGATGTGCTCCTCCGACATGGTGTGGGTCGTCTCCACACCGTTCGAGGTGCCATCGGCGTGGTGGAACACGACCTTGACCGGACGTCCGGGCGCGAGCTCGTCGAGATCGACGATGTCGACGGTGTCGTCCGGCCGCACCAGTTCGTAGTCGGCAGGACTGCCAAAGGTGAGCGCAAGCACACCCTGCTTCTTGAGGTTGGCCTCGTGGATCCGGGCGAAAGACCGCACGATGACCGCTTTGCCCCCCATGTACCTCGGCTCCATCGCGGCGTGTTCACGCGACGACCCCTCGCCGTAGTTCTCGTCACCGATCGCCACCCACGTGATCCCCGCGTCCTTGTACCGCTTCGCGAGATCAGGGAGGGGCACCTCGCTGCCGTCGCGCACGTCGATGCCGACGCCGGACTGACCCGGGGTGAACGCGTTGTTCGCACCGATGAAGAGGTTGCCCGAGATGTTGGTGAGGTGACCTCGGTACTTCAGCCATTGACCGGCGGGCGAGATGTGGTCGGTCGTGCACTTGCCCGCGGCCTTCATCAGGACGCGCAGGCCGGTGTAGTCCCGGCCGTCCCACGGCGCGAACGGCTGGAGCAGTTCGAGCCGGTCACTCGTCGGCGACACCACGATCTCGACCGCATCCGGGTCGGCCGACGGCGGGACGAATCCCGACTCGCCGGGGTCGAACCCACGGCTTGGCAACTCGTCGGCCACCGGCGCCTGGAGTTGCAGTTCGGTACCGTCCTCCCCGACCACCGGCTGGCGGACGAAGTCGACGTCGAGCCGTCCGGTGAGCGCCATCGCGGTCACCGTCTCGGGCGAGCCGATGAACGAGAGCGTCGACGGGTTGCCGTCGTTGCGCGCCGGGAAGTTCCGGTTGAACGACGAGACGATCGTGTTGACGTCGCCCTTCACGATGTCGTCCCGCTGCCACTGCCCGATGCACGGACCACAGGCGTTGGCCAACACCGTCGCACCGATGGCTTCGAGGTCGGCGAGCAGACCGTCACGCTCGATCGTGGCCCGCACCTGCTCGGAACCCGGGGTGATGAGCAGCGGTGTCTTCACGCGGAGCCCCGCGGCGGACGCCTGGCGTGCCACGTGAGCGGCGCGACCGATGTCCTCGTAGGACGAGTTGGTGCACGAACCCACCAACGCAGCGGAGATCTCGGCCGGGTACCCCTCCGACTCCACTGCGGCACGGACTTCGGAGATGGGGCGGTCGAGGTCGGGCGTGTGCGGACCGACCAGATGCGGTTCCAGTTCCGAGAGATCGATCTCGATCACGCGGTCGTAGTACTGCTCGGGGTTCGCGTCGACCTCAGGGTCGCTGCGGAGGTGCTCGGCGTACTGGTCCGCGAGGTCGGCCAACTCCTCGCGCCGCGTCGACTTGAGGTAGGCCGCGATGCGGGAGTCGTAGTGGAACAGCGAGCAGGTCGCGCCGATCTCGGCGCCCATGTTGCAGATCGTCGCCTTGCCCGTCGCCGAGATCGACTCCGCGCCGGGACCGAAGTACTCGACGATGGCGCCGGTCCCACCCTTCATGGTGAGGATGCCGGCCACCTTGAGGATCACGTCCTTCGGTGCAGCCCACCCGGACAACGTGCCGGTGAGCTTCACGCCGATGAGCTTGGGCACGCGCGTGTTGAACGGCCAACCGGCCATCACGTCGACGGCATCGGCCCCGCCGACACCGATGGCAATCATGCCGAGACCACCGGCGTTCGGCGTGTGGCTGTCGGTGCCCACCATCATCCCGCCCGGGAACGCGTACTGCTCGAGCACGACCTGGTGGATGATCCCCGAGCCCGGCTTCCAGAAGCCGATGCCGTACTTCGCACTCACGCTGCGGAGGAACTCGTAGACCTCGGAGTTCACGTCGAGCGCGTTGCGCATGTCGGCGTCCGCACCGGTGCGGGCCTGGATCAGGTGATCGCAGTGGACCGTCGACGGCACCGCGACCCGGGGCAGCTTCGCGAGGGTGAACTGGAGCAGTGCCATCTGCGCGGTGGCGTCCTGCATCGCGACGCGGTCGGGCCGGTAGTCGCCGTAGTCGACACCGCGGTCGAGGCCGACCGTCTCGGGGTCGTCCGAGTGGGCGATCAGGATCTTCTCGGCGAAGGTCAACCCGCGTCCCAGACGGCGGCGGGCGACATCGGTGCGTCCGGCAAACTTCTCGTACGCGGCGCGGACCAGCTCGGCCGGCGTGTTCGGACCGACACCGTCGGGAGTGGCTTGGGCGGTCTCAGACATGGGGGACTCCAGTGGTGAGGTGGGGCGGGAACTCGACTTCGAACGCGGTCGATTGGGCGGGATAGCGATGTTCGGAGAGCATGACCGGCGCGCCGGCTCGATCGTAGGTGACCCTCCGGCAGGCCAGCAGCGGCTCACCGGCATGGATGCCGAGCCGGCGAGCCTGGCTCCGGTCGGCGGCGATCGCGGTAATCGTCTGGACCACCCGCCCGGTCTCCACGCCGTGGAGCGGCAGCAGGTCGAAGAAGGTCGCACCCTCGACGTCGGCCCGACTCACGTGGGCACCGAGGTTCGGTGGCAGCCAGACGGTGACGAGGGCGAACGGCTCACCGTCGGCGAGGTTGAGCCGCAGGACCCGGAGGACTTCGGCGTCAGCCGCGAGCCCGAAGACCTTCGCGGTCTCGGCGGTCACCGGCTCGAACGCGAACTCGAGCACTCGGCGCTCAGGACGTGCGCCCGCCGCTTCGAGGGCCGACTCGATGGTGGTGACCCGCCCGAGCGTCTGGCGGACCGGGTCGTTGACCACGAACCACCCGGCACCCCGACGGCTCGCGATCAACCCTTCATCACGCAGGAGTTCGAGCGCCCGACGGACGGTGACCCGGCTGACCCCGTGGGTCTCGCCCAGTTCCGCCTCACTCGGGAGTGCGCCGACGTGTCCCTCGGCGATGGTGCGCCGGAGTTCGTCGGTGAGGTCGAGGTACCGCATGACCTGTATGGTACTTGTATTGCCTACCGCAATGCAACCCCTCGGATCGCGGAGTCGGCAAACTCCCCTATCCGACGGTGATGGTGCCCGTCATCTGGGTCGGGTGGTACTCACAGTGGAACTTGTAGGTACCCGGCTTGGCCGTGACCGACACCGTCTGGGTCGCACCCGGCGGCAGGTCCTTGTTCACCTTCAGCCCCTCGACGGTGAGGTTGTGCTTCGCCGAGCCCGAGTTGGTGACCTTCAGGGTGTTGCTCCCGGCGGTGAGTTGCACCGCGGTGGGGGTAAACGAGAAGTCCTTCGCGGTGATGGTGGTGGTCGGACCGCTCGCGGCCGGCGCCGCGGTGTCCTTGGTCGTGGTCGTGGTCTTGGTCTTGGAATAGCCCGACGCCTTCGCCCCCGAACTGGAGCCACAGCCGGCCAGCACTCCGACGGCGACGATCGACACGACACTCAACGATACGGCTCTGAACGACTTGGGCACGACGAGTCTCCTGGTAGGGGAGTTCCGATGGTCGCATGCGGGCGCGACCGCGACCATCGGACCTTGGTCCTAGGACCATCGACCGGCCACCGACCGTCGGCGAACGGCCGGCGCGGTGCCATGCTGGGCCGGTGCAGCGGAGCCCCGGCGTGACCACCTCATCGTCGGGTCGACCGATCCTCTGGTTCATGCTCGCCGGCCTCGCGGCGGTCATCGTGATCGGCATCATGGGTCTCGGGATCGCGCGCCGGATCGCGACGGACCAAGCCGTCCGCAACGCCCGTGACCTCGCCGAGGCCGATGCACGCAACATCGCGCCGTTGCTCACCGGCGGTGTCGTCACCGGCGACCCCGCGGACCGTCGGCGACTCGCGGCTGCCATTCGCGGCCGCGTCCTCTCGTCCCGCGTGGTGCGGGTGAAGGTCTGGACCGACGAGGGTCGCATCGTGAGTTCGGATGACACGACCCTCGTCGACCGGACGTTCGCGCTCCCCGCCGAGGAGCGCTCCGTCTTGCGCGCGCAGGGCGTGAACGCGGAAGTCTCCGACCTGACCCGGCCGGAGAACCAGCACGAGCGGCGGTTCGGCAAGCTGCTCGAGGTCTACGTGGGGACCCGCGCCACGGACGGGACACCGCTGTTGTTCGAGACCTACTCACGATTCGATGCGATCGACGAGAGCGGGAATCGGCTGCTCGTCTCCTTCGCGCCGGCCTTGCTCGGCGGGCTGCTGCTGCTCTGGCTCGTCCAACTCCCCCTTGCGATCGCGATGGTCCGGCGGCTTCGGCGCAGCAAGGACCATGAGCACGCGCTCCTCACCCGGGCGATCGAGTCCTCCGAGCAGGAGCGGCGCCGCATCGCAGCCGACCTCCACGACTCGGTCGTGCAGGACCTCGCCGGTGCGTCGATGAGTCTGGCCGCGATCGCCCGGCGATCGGACCAGGCCGGCGACCACCAACTCGCCGAGGATCTCGAGGCGCGCGCCCGCGCGCTCCGCCAGAGCGTGCGCGAACTGCGCACGCTCGTCGTGGCGATCGCGCCGCGGCGCCTCCACGACGAGGGCCTGGCCATCGCACTCGAGGATCTCGCGTCGTCGGCGCGTGCCCGTGGGGTCACCACGTCGGTCGCCGTCCTCTCCACCCGGGTGCTCGACCGCGCCGTCGAGGGCCTCGTGTTCCGGGGCGCCCAGGAGGGCGTGCGCAACAGCCTCAACCACGCCCACGCGTCGACCATCGACATCGCGGTGACCGACCACAACGGCTCGGTGCACCTCCAGGTGGACGACGACGGCATCGGGATCGACGGAGACGGCTCCGACGGTTCTCGGTCCGCGACCGATGGCCACGTGGGCCTCCGCCTGCTCGGCGAACTCGCCGCCGACGCGGGCGGGACCCTCACCGTCGCCCGCCGCCCGACCGGCGGGACCACCCTCACGTTGGAGGTACCGGCACCATGATCCGGGTCCTGGTCGTCGACGACCATCCACTCGTCCGCCGCGGGGTCGCCGATCTCCTCGAATCCACGGAGGACATTGCCGTGATCGGCACCGCCGGTGACGGGGCCGAGGCCATCACCAACCTCGAAGCGACGCCGGCCGACGTCGTGCTCATGGACATCGAGATGCCCGGCATGGACGGGGTCGAGGCCACCCGTCGGATCGTCGCCACGATGCCGGCGACCGCGGTCGTGATCCTCACGACCTTCGCCGATCAGGACCGCATCACCCGAGCCCTCGATGCGGGCGCCGCCGGCTACCTCCTCAAGGACGCCGAGCCCGACGAACTCATCCGCGGTATCCGTGCGGCGGCCGGTGGTGACGTGCCGATCTCCCCTCGCGTGGCGCGAGCGCTCGTGGCCACCCGTCGCCCCCGACCCGAAGTCGTACTGACCGACCGCGAGCGAGAAGTCCTGCTGCTCCTCGTCGAGGGTTTGGCCAACAAGCAGATCGCGCGACGGCTCGGCATCGGTGAGAAGACGGTGAAGAACCACCTCACCCGCGTGTTCGCCGCCCTCAACGTCACCGACCGCACGCAGGCCGCACTCTGGGCCGCCCGCGAACTCGGCCCCGCCGACGGGGAGAGCGCGGTCGGATCGCTCGATCAGCTGTAGCGCTGCTCGCGGAACGGGTCGCCGTACGCGTGGTACCCGTTGCGCTCCCAGAATCCGAGCTCGTCGTGGTCGAGGAGGTCGATCCGCCGGAGCCACTTCGCCGACTTCCAGAAGTACAGGTGCGGGACCACCAGCCGGACCGGGCCGCCGTGCACCGGCTCGATAGGGGCACCGTCGAACTCGTAGGCCACGAGTGCATCGTCACCGAGCACGTCGGCCAGGGGAAGGTTCGTGGTGTACCCGTGCTCCGCGGTCTCGAGCACATGCGTGGCCCCGGCCTGCGGGCCGCCACAGGCGTCGAGCACGTCCCGGATCCGAGCGCCGCGCCAGTGGGTGTCGAACTTCGACCACTTGGTCACGCAGTGGATATCGGTGACGACCTCGGTCGCCGGGAACGCGAGGAGTTCGTCCCAGTCGAACGTCCGCTCCTCCCCCACCAGGCCGCCGATGGTGAGTGACCAGTCCGATCGATCGGGTGCGTACTCGGGCACGTCCCCGACGTGCAGGACCGGGAACCGCTCGGTGAAGTACTGACCGGGCGGCAGCCGGGCCGGGTCGATGCCCCGCTCGGCCAGCGACGATCGATTGCGCTCGAAGAATCCCATGCCCCCATGGTGCCCTGCGGGCGCGTTCCGTTACTCCGAACGCCGGATACGCCGTCGTTACGGGCTCACCGACGCCGCGGCCACCTGAGCCAGGAACCAACTACAGAGCGGGCAAATCGGTCCCGATATCACGGGGATGACGTCCGACGCGCGGGAGACCGCCGGCACGACGATCTGCCTGATCGTCCGGTACGTCCGCCACCATGCGGGCGAGGCCGGCGTCACGCGGCTCCTCGAGATCGCCGGGGAGACCCGACCGATCGAGCAGCTCGAGGACGAACACCGATGGAGCACGTACGCGCAGAAGATCGCGCTCTTCGACGCAGCCTGCGTGGTGCTCGACGACCCGGACGCGTTGCTCCGGATCGGCGCGACTGCGCTCGACCACAAGGTCGGCTCCGGGCTCCGGATCCTGTTGCGGACGCTCGGATCGCCTCGGACCGTGGTCGCGAACGTGGCCAAGGCGTGCCCCAAGTTCTCGACCGTCGCAAGCATGAACGTGGAGGAACTCGGGCGGGAGCACGCCACCGTCACCTACCGCCTTCACGACGGTTACGAACCGCATCGCGGTGACTGTCAGCTCAACATCGCGTTGATGGGAACGATCGGTCTCATCTTCGGTATCCCCCCACTCGAGGTGGAGCACCCCGACTGTCAGGTCGACGGCGCTCCGGAGTGCCGGTACGTGGTGTCCTGGACGAAGCCTCGCCGCTTTCGCGGTCGCCAGACGCGGATCCGCGCGCTCGAGGACGAGACCGACGCGCTCCACGCGCAGATCGCGCTACTCCAGTCGACCACCGAGGACCTGGTGTCGTCCGACGACGTCGACACCGTCTTGGCCCGCATCGTCAGCCGCGCCGGGACCGCCGTCAGCGCGCCCGCCCACGTGCTCGCGCTCTACGACCACGAACTCCTCGGCGCCGCGGTCTACGCCGACGGCATCGCGCCCGAGGCGATCGACGCCGTCGCCACGGAGGTGCTCCTGGCACCCCTGGGCTCGCACGACCACCGGATCGTCATCGAAGTGGCGTCGAGTCGGCAGAACTACGGACGGCTCGCGGCGTACGCGGACGGCCACACGTTCTTCGCCCACGAGGAACGGCTGCTCGCTGCATACGCGCGCAGCGCGGCGACCGCGCTCGATGCCGCCACGGCGCTCGAGACCGCGCGGCGTCGCGGCGCCGCCACCGGCGCGCTCCTCGGCCTCGCCCGGTCACTGGCCGAGCCCGCCAACCCCCAACGGATCGCCCGCCTGGTTGCGTCGGCGATGCCGGAGATCCTCGGGGTCGACGCGGCCGCGGTGCTCCTCTGGGACCAGGCGACCCAGACCCTGCGGGTGGCGGGCCGATCCGGGTGGAGTCGCGAAGTTGCCGACCTCGTCGAAGGTTTCGAGATCCGGGAAGCGGACTCCGACGGCGTACGCCGACTGCGAGAGACCACCGAACCGATCGT
>JBBQXR010000088.1:0-10572 GCA_038209455.1 Acidimicrobiia bacterium | reverse complement strand
TCTGCTCGTACGCGCCCGACCGCCTCGTCGGTCTCGGCCAGACCGCGATGCAGACCCCCGACGAAGGCATCCGCGACCTCGAGGCGATCAAGGCCAAGGGGCTGCGCGGCGTGATGCTGCCGGGCTATCCGGGCGAGGGCGACTACGACGACCCGATGTACGACGAGTTCTGGGATGCGATCGTCGCGCTGGAACTCCCACCGTCGTTTCACATCCTCACGAGCAAGACCGACTCCATCGGCACCAACAACGTCCGGGGGCCGAAGCTCAACACGTTCCTCTCGATCATCCGCGGGAACCAGGACATCATCGGCACGCTCATCTTCGGCGCGGTGTTCGAGCGCCATCCGGATCTGCGGATCGTCTGCGTCGAGGCGGACGCCGGTTGGGCGCCGCACTGGATGTACCGCGCCGACCACGCCTACGACCGTCACCGCAACTGGCTCACTGCCGGCGAACTCACCACCACGCCCAGCGCCACCTTCATGGAGCACGTGTACCTCACGTTCCAGGACGACTGGGTCGCGTTCCGGACCGCCGAGCTCATGAATGTCGATCGGCTCATGTGGGCGAACGACTTCCCGCACAGCGACGCGACCTGGCCGAACTCCCAGGCCCTGCTCGACGAGCACGCCGCCCACCTTTCACCCGCCGCCCAGTCGCGCATCCTGTTCGACAACGCCGCCGAGTTGTACGGCATCGCGTAGGAGCGCAGCATGGCTCTCGGCGTCCTGTCCGACATCCACGGCAACCGGGTGGCGCTCGAGGCGGTTGTCGCCGACGGGACCGCCCGCGGTGTTGACCGCTGGTGGGCCATCGGCGACCTCGTCGCGATCGGGCCGGATCCGGTCGGCAGCCTCGATCTCCTCCTGGACCTCCCGCACGTCGTGCTCACGAGGGGGAACACGGACCGATACCTCGTCACTGGCGACCGACCGTTCCCGCAGGCGGCCGACGTCGAGGCGGACCCGTCGCTGCAAGCGCGCTTCGCGACCGTCGAGAGTTCGTTCAGCTGGACCCGCACCGCGCTCTCGACCGATGGCCGCCTCGATCGACTCGCCGCCCTTCCGCTCGAGACTCGACTCGAGCTCGACGACGGCACCCGGCTCCTCGGCGTCCACGCCTCGCCGGGTCGCGACGACGGTGCGGGCGTGACCCCCCACCGACCCGACAGCGAACTGCACGCCGAGACCGTCGATGCGGACGCGCAGATCATCATCACGGGCCACACGCACCAGCCGACCGATCGTGTCGTCGGTACGACGCGCCTGCTCAACGGGGGCAGCGTGAGCAACCCGATCACCGACGACCACCGCGCGAGCTACGTGATCATCCATTCCGATCGCGATCACCACCGCGTCGAGCACCGGCGCGTCGCCTACGACGTCGATCGCTTCCTCGCGATCGTGCGCGCGTGCGGGCATCCCGATCCGGACTATCTCGCGTCGTTCCAACGCGGCGAACAGTTCCGCTATCCCGCCGAACGTCCGGGCGCCCCGCAGATCGACCACTGATCGCCACTCATCGCGACTGAAGTCGGCGCCGGGTACGGTGCCGTCGTGCCCGTCCCCGACCGCGCGCCGATTCGCTACCGTTCGCCCGACGAGGACAGCGCTCGGTGGCTCGGGTTCACCCATCGCGCCGACGACATCGTCATCAGCACACGTTCCAAACACGGCACGACCTGGATGCAGATGATCTGCGCGCTGCTCGTGTTCCAGACCCCCGAACTCCCCGACCGTCTCGACGCGCTGTCCCCGTGGTTCGACTGGCTCGGCACTCCGCGCGACGAGCTCGTCGCCCGTCTCGACGCGCAGACCCATCGCCGATTCGTCAAAACCCATACGCCACTCGACGGGCTCCCGCTCGATCCACGCGTCACGTACATCGTGGTCGCGCGCCATCCGCTCGACGCGGCGATCTCGCTGTACCACCAGGGCGACAACCTCGACCGCGAGCGGATCCGCACCCTGACCGGCCAGCCCGCGCCGACGATCCCGGTCCCCGAGCGTCCGCCGCTTCACGAGTGGTTGCTCGGCTGGATGGACCTCGACGTCCCGCCTGCCGATGCACTCGATCTCCTCCCAGGCGTGATGTGGCACCTCTCCGACGCGTGGGCCCGGCGGAACGATCCCAACGTCATGCTCGTGCAATACGACGATCTCGTCGCGCATCTCGACGGCGAGATGCGTCGCATCGCCGCTCGCCTCGCCATTCCGGTCGACGAGACGAGGTGGCCGGGGCTCGTCGACGCGGCGAGATTCGCCTCGATGCGTGCTGCGGCCGGCCAGGTCGCGCCCGACCCCGAGGGCATCCTCCGGGACCGCTCGAGCTTCTTCCGGCGGGGTTCGTCGGGCGCGCACCGCGACGTGCTCACCCCGACCGAGATCCACTACTACGGCGCCCGAGCCCGCACCCTCGCGCCGCCCGATCTCCTCGCCTGGCTCCACCGCGAACGCTGAATCTTCACGCGGTCGCCACCCGTATTGTCGGCGCGCGGCGGGCTCGATCGGTCAGTCTGGGGTGATGGCCCCTCCGAGCACTCGACTCGTCATCATTCGCCACGGCGAATCCGAAGCGCAGCTCCGCCAGATCATCTCGGGCCACGAGACGTGCACCGGCCTCTCCGAGCTGGGCCGCAGCCAGGCCGAGTCGTTGCGGGCGCGCCTCGTACGGACCGGTGAACTCGGACCGATCGGTGCGGTGTTCACGAGCATCCTCCCCCGCGCGATCGAGACGGCTGCGATCATCGCTCCCGCGCTCGGAGGTGTCGCCCCGGCCCAGGAGTGCGACTGGTGCGAGATCCACGCCGGCGAGGGCGAAGGACTCGCATGGGACGAGTACCGCAGCAGCCGCGATGCCGTCGTCGGCGATCCCGACGACCCGTTCCACCGCCACATGCCGAAGTCCGAGACGTGGGCGGAGTTCTTCGTGCGCGCCGGCGCGCGCCTGCGCCGAGTCGCCCACGAGCACGAGGGCGAGCGCGTCGTCGTGGTCGCCCATGGTGGGATCGTCGCCGCCAGCTTCATGGCCCTCGGCGAACGCCCCGTCACGGAGAGCGTCGTCATCGCGCACGAGACCGTCAACACCTCGATGACCGAGTGGCGCTGGACCGGCCGGCACTGGCGCCTCGTCCGCTTCAACGACGCCGCCCACCTCGCCGCCCCACCCGCGAGCTGAGCAACACCTCACGACCTCAAGCTGCGCGCTGACCGATACGCATCACCGCGAGGTAGCGACGCACTGCTCGGTCGTCCATCCGGGTGCGGATGCGCTCGGCGATCGCCTCGAGGAGTGCCTCCCGCGCTTCGGGTTCGAGCCCGCGGTACACGGAGAGCGTGCGGAGATGGTCGGCGAAACCCTCGCCGTCGAAGCGCTGGACCATTGGATACCAGCGCACCACGGTCTCGCCGAAGAGTCCGCCCGGGTCGAGGTCGGGTCCCCATCCGGAGTCGGTGGCTCGCACATCGGCCTCGAGAGGTGGGTGCCCCCACGAGGGGTTGCCCGGCGAGAACTCCTCGTGCAGGTCCGCCGTGGCGGCATAGACCTCAGGTTCGCCGCTTCTCCGGACGACGACGTTGCCGATCAGCGCCATCCATCCGTCGGGACGAAGCACGTCGTGCGCTTTCGACCAACCGATGGACGGCTCGACCCAATGCCACGACGCGGCAGCGACCAGCGCGTCGAAGGTCCGGCCGCGGGCGTCCCAATGCTCGAAGGTCGAGACTTCGATGTGGACCATCGGACTGTTTGCGAGTCGGTCGGTCGCGATCGCCGCCATGGCCGGACCAGGTTCCACCGCAGTCACCGAACACCCGAGCGCGCCAAGCCCGACCGTCGCCTTGCCCGTCCCACAACCGACTTCGAGAATCCGGGAACTGCGACGAATCCCGGCGATGGAGGTCATGTCCGCGAACAGTTCGGGCGGGTAGGGCGGTCGCATCCGGTCGTACAGGTCTGACACCTCGTTGAACACGTCGCCGGGACCCCAGCGATCACCCGCCATCTCCCGAGTCTGGCACCGCCTGGCGCCTCCCGACCGTTGTCCCCTGGTGTACCGAGGCGGTACAGGAAGGGACAAAGGTCGGCCGGCGACGCGGGGAGACAACGGTCACGCGTTCGCGGACGCGTCGACCGACTAGACAATCCGGGTCCCGTCTCCCCGGAGGATCCCGTGCCCGAAGCAGTCATCGTCTCCACCGCCCGCAGCCCGATCGGCCGCGCCAACAAGGGCTCGCTCGTCGACCTGCGCCCCGACGACCTCGCGACGACCATCGTGCAGGCCGCGCTGGCCAAGGTGCCCCAGCTCGACCCGAACACCGTCGAGGACCTCATGATCGGCTGCGCACAGCCCGCTGGTGAGCAGGGCTACAACCTCGGTCGCGTGGTCGCGGTGCTCGCGGGGATGGAAGACGTTCCCGGCACGACGGTGAACCGGTACTGCTCGTCGTCGCTCCAGACCATTCGCATGGCCGCGCACGCGATCAAGTCCGGCGAGGGTGACGTGTTCATCGCGGCCGGGGTCGAATGCGTCAGCCGGTTCGACAAGGGCCGTTCCGACGGTGGACCCGGGACCACGAACGACAAGTTCTCCGAGGCGCGCAGCCGTACGAAGGCCCGCTCGGACGCCGGCGCGCCCACCTGGACGCCGGGCGGTGGTTTGGCCGACATCTACATCGCCATGGGCCAGACCGCCGAGAACGTGGTCCAGGCCGAAGGCGTCACCCGCGAGGAGATGGACGAGTTCGCGGCGCGGTCGCAGCAGCGCGCGGTCGAATCACAACACAACGGGTTCTTCGAGCGCGAGATCATCCCGGTCACGCTCCCCGACGGCACCGTCGTCTCGAAGGACGACGGACCGCGCGACGGCACGACCGCCGAGAAGCTCTCGCAGTTGAAGCCGGTGTTCCGGCCCGACGGTACGGTCACCGCCGGTAACGCGTGCCCGTTGAACGACGGTGCCGCCGCGGTGATCGTGATGAGCGACACCCGTGCGGAGGAGCTGGGCATCACCCCGTTGGCGCGCATCGTGTCGACCGGGGTCTCCGGCCTCAACCCCGAGATCATGGGCCTCGGTCCGATCGGCGCATGCCGCATGGCGCTCGCCCGGGCCGGCCTCACCATGGACGACATCGACCTGGTCGAGATCAACGAGGCCTTCGCGGCCCAGGTGATCCCGTCCGCCAAGCACCTCGGCATCCCGATGGACAAGCTCAACATCCACGGCGGCGGTATCGCCCTCGGCCACCCGTTCGGCATGACCGGTGCGCGCATCATGACCACCCTGCTCAACGGCCTCGAGGACGGCGGCTTCCGCTACGGCATCGAGAGCATGTGCGTCGGCGGTGGCCAGGGCATGGCCATGATCGTCGAACGCCTGAGCTGACCCACCCCGACGCTCAGCGGGCACGACCCTCGGCAAGCATCGCGACCGCCTTCTCGATGCGGCGGGTGCGCGTCTCGTCGGTCCTCGCGCCCTCGATGTTGGTCACGTGGAACTTCTTCATGCTCGGCGAGAGCCCCTCGAAGAACTTCTTCGCGGCCGGCACCTTGCCGAGTGCCTTGCCGAAATCAGCGGGCAGCGCCACGACGCGCGGTGTGGTCTCGAGTTCGAGGGTGACGTCGACGGTGTCCCCCGCGGCCACGCCGGCGGCCTTGCGGTTCTCCATGCTCACGCCGACCATGTACTTCCCGCCCATGACTGCGACGGTGCTCTCGTAGGTGTGGGCGCTGATGGTGACGCGCACCGGCGGGCGCTTCCCTGCGCCGAACCCGTCGACGACCTCCGCCGGCACCTCGATTCCCGCAGCGTTCTTCCCGGCGGCCTGGATCGTGACCCGGAAGGTCGCGGTGGGCGCGGCGCCTGCGGGCGTGGTGGACTTCGGCATCGATGACTCCAGTTCAGGTCAGGAAAAGGTGGTGCGGAGTTCGCGTTTGAGCACCTTGCCCATCGGGTCGCGCGGCAACTGGTCGACGAACTCGACGCGGCGGGGTGCCTTGTAGCGGACGAGATGCTCGCGGGCGAACGTGATCACGTCCGCTTCACCGAGCGCGACCGACGCCGGATCCGTCCCTCGGACGACGACCGCGGTCACGATCTCGCCGTACTCGTCGTCGGGCACGCCGATCACCGCGACCTCGGCCACGCCCGGGAGCGTCACGAGCACCGCCTCGACCTCGGCCGGGTACACGTTGGACCCGCCCGTGATCACCATGTCCTTCTGGCGATCGGCGAGGAAGAGGTAGCCGTCCTCGTCGAGGTACCCGAGATCACCGAGGGTCGCCAGGTTCCCCCGGTACACGGACTCGGTCAGTTCGGCGGGTCCGGCGTAACGGAAGCCGCGGCCCCAGTCGGACCCGATGTAGACGAGTCCGATCTCTCCGGTCGGCAACTCGTCCCCGTCCCCGTCTCCGTCTCCGTCCCCTGCGACGGGGAAGATCTTGATCGTCGACCCGGGCGCGGCTTTCCCGACGCTGCCGGGCTTGCGCAGCCATTCTTCCGGCGTGATCACCGTCCCCATCGTCTCGGTGCCGCCGTAGGTCTCCCACACCGCGCCGGCGGGGAAGAAGTCGATCACCGCGCGCTTGAGACTCGGCGCGCACGGCGCGGACCCGTGGACCACCCGCTTCACGGTCGAGACATCAGCCGCTTCCTTCACCGCGTCCGGCACCGCCATGAGTCGGAACAGGTGTACCGGCGCACACCATGAGTACGTGACCCGCTCACGCGCCACTGCGTCGAGCCACTCGACCGCGTCGAAGTGATCGAGCAGTACCGCGGTGTGACCGAAGATCAGCGCGCTGTGCAGGCCGCTGAAGCCGGCGATGTGATGCAGCGGTGACGCGCTGATGTTCACCTCGTCGGGCGATCCGAGGCCATACCCCGTGTAGTAGCGGACCATCCCGTCGATCGCGTCGGCCGGGACGGTGGGCGGACGAAGCACCGCTTTCGGGCGGCCCGTGGTCCCCGAGGTATAGGCACGCAGGGTCGCGTAGTCGACGACGTCGTCGGCCGGGACGACAGGGCCTGCGGCGGCGCACCGTTCGAGGAAGTCGGGTAGGCCGGATTCGTCGAGGAGGAACGCGACGTCGCCGTCGGTGCAGAAGTACTCACGCTCGTCGGCGGTGGCGCCGCTCGGGATCGGTACCACCTGCGCGCCGAGCCGGGCCGCCGCGAGCGCGGCGACGATCCATTCCGGTCGGTTGCCGAGCGCGATCCCGAGCCGGTGATCGCCGCCCACGCCGGCCGCCGCGAGCACGGGCACCGCATGACGGATCGCGAGATCGATCTCCCCGAACGTGATGCTGCGGTCACCGTGGAGGATCGCGACCTTGTCGGGCCGGACCCGTGCGTGCGCGGCGACGCCGTACTCGGCCATCGGTCGGCGGGTCAGGCCCCGTACACGGGTGCGGGCGCCGGGGCGGCGGCCAGCAGGCGAGCCACGACCGCACCCACCTCGTCGGGTTCCCAGCGCGCACCTTTGTCCTCGCGCGGACCGTGCTGCCATCCGTCGGCGACGGAGAGGATACCGCCCTCGACCTCGAAGACCCGCCCGGTCACCCCGGCCGACGCGGTCGAGCCGAGCCACACCACGAGCGGTGCGATGTTCTCGGGGGCCATGACGTCGAACGCGTCGGCTGCGTCCGGGGCCGCCATGGTGTCGGCGAACACCGCCTCGGTCATGCGGGTGCGCGCCGCCGGGGCGATCGCGTTGGCGGTCACGCCGTACCGGGCGAGTTCGGCGGACTCCACCATCGTGAGCGCGGCGATCCCGGCCTTGGCCGCGCTGTACGCGCCTTGCCCCACGCTGCCCATGAGGCCCGCGCCGGACGACGTGTTGATCACGCGCGCATCGACCGTTACACCGGCCTTCTGCTGCTCGCGCCAGTACGCCGCCGCACACCGGGTGGGCGCGAAATGACCCTTGAGGTGCACCCGGATCACCGCGTCCCACTCCTCCTCCGAGGTGCTCACGACCATGCGGTCGCGGAGGAATCCCGCGTTGTTCACCAACACGTCGAGCCCACCGAACGAGTCGACCGCCATCTGCACCAACCGTTGGGCGCCGGCCCAGTCGGCGACGTCGTCACCGTTGACCACCGCCTCGCCGCCCAGGGCGCGGATCGCTTCCACGACCTCGCCCGCCGGACCGCTCGAACCGCCGGTGCCGTCACTTTCGGCTCCGAGGTCGTTGACCACCACCTTGGCGCCTTGGCGCGCGAACTCCAGCGCATGGCCCCGGCCGATTCCCCGGCCCGCACCGGTCACGATCACCACTCGGTCGTCACAAATCCCCATGGGCGGCAAGGTAGCCGGACGTCTCACCGCGGGTCGCTGCCGACGGCGTCCCGTCGCTCAGTGATCGCCGAGAACGGCCCGCAACGACCGGGCGATCCCCGCCACGTCGTCGCGCCGGAGGGCGACAGCCTGCATCGCCCACGAGAAGCGGTAGCGGCCGGGACCGGTGCGGTACGCGGCAAGCGTGTCCGGGCCGCACGACAACGTTCCGAGACCCCGGTGGAACGCGTCGAGGTGGAGGGTCGTGACCGGCGCAGGGATGAGTTCCTCGGCGTGGGTCGCGGCCGTGAGCTGTTCGGGTGTATGCGGGCTCACGTTGAGCTGGAACGGCACCGCGGCCGCGATCAGGATCCCGATGCCGGCCCGGTCGTGGACCACCGCCCATCGGGTCTGCGCCCGTCCCCCGTTCTCTTGGGGCATCACGTACGGCACGTACTGGTCGGCCACCGTCGAGGTGTACCGACCCACGAACGCGCCCCGCCGACGGTCCGGGTACGACTCCCCCGGCCCGAGGCCGAACCAGGTCACCCGGTCGAGTGCGAGCGGTAGGTTCCACCGCAGGCCGATACGGGGCAGGTCGGGAAACCGGTCCGGAATCCGCACGTCCTCGTGACCGAGGATGGCACCATCGGCGCGCAGCGTGACGACCTCGCGCTGCACCACCGGTGCTTCGCGGTCGGACCCGACGATCTCGCGAGCCACGGCCACCCGCGCATCGGCGCCACGCGCGGTGACGCGGACCGACGTGGTGCGGGTGGTCAACGCGTCGAGGCCCGCAGTACGCCAGCGACCGAGCGGCTTGAGCTCCTGCATCGACGCGAGTTTGAGCCCGTCGTTGTCGGTCGGCGCCCGCCACAAGGCGAGGTCGGGCCCGGTCTCGACGAGTGCGCGACCCCGACGACCGATGGTGAGCGCGCCGGTGCGCGTGTCGACGGTGGCGTCGAGGTGCGCTCCGGTCAACCGCGTCAGGGGCATGTGCTCGATCGTCACCGTGGACTGCCGCGTCGCGACCGCGGTCGCTCGACGCGACCGCCGCAGGGGCAGAGTCACCTGTCGGCGACCGACCTCGAAGCCACGCTGCGCCCACGGCTCGGCCCGCGCGGTCGTGAACACCACCGTCAGGTGCGCCTCGGCGCCGGCCGGAGCGGTGGGCACCGGCTGCTCGAGTTCGAGCGTCGTGGTCTCGCCCGGAGGGACCGGTGGGAGCACCAACGCTGCGGTTGCGACGACCTCACCGTCGACGCTCATCTCGTACCGCGCCCGCAGCCACGTGAGATCGCGGAAGTCCTGGCGGTTCGTGATCCGCAGTCGCGGGCGGGCACCACCACGGACCAGTTCGACCCCGACCGGACACGCCAGCGCCTGATGCTCGGCCATGGCGGGCTTGGGGGTGCGGTCCGGCCACACCATGCCGTCGCAACAGAAGTTCACGTCATTGGGAAGGTCACCGAAGTCGCCGCCGTACGCGTACCGGGAGCTGCCGTCCGGCATCGTCTGACGGAGGCCGTGGTCCCAGAACTCCCAGATGAAGCCACCCTGGAGCCCTGGCGTCGACTCGATCGCGTCCCAGTACTCCGCGAGGCACCCGTTGCTGTTGCCCATGGCGTGGGAGTACTCGCACATGATCAACGGCTGCTCACCGCGGCGCGCCTCGGCCCACGCCACGATGTCGGCGATCTCGGGATACATCGGACACAGCACGTCGGTCGCGGTCTGCTCCCGGTCCCAGGCCCACATGATCGCTCCCTCGTAATGCAAGGGCCGCGTGCCGTCGTAGGCGCGGATCCAACCGGCCAGCGCCTCGTGGTGTGCGCCGTACCCCGACTCGTTGCCGAGCGACCACATGACGATGCTCGGATGGTTCTTGTCGCGCATCACCATGCGCGAACCCCGATCGAGCAGCGCCGCCGCGTACCTCGGGTCGTGACACAACGAGAGGATGAACGCGTGACTCTCGAAGTTCGTCTCGTCCACCACGTAGAGCCCGAGCTCGTCGCACAGGTCGTAGAACACCGGATCGTTGGGTGAGTGCGAGGTGCGCACCGCGTTGAAGCCGTGCTGCTTCATGAGCACGAGATCGGCACGCATCTGGTCGACGGTCACCACGCGCCCGGTGTCGGGATCGAAGTCGTGGCGGTTGATGCCACGGATCAACACCGGCTTGCCGTTGATCAACAACTCCCGGTTGGCGATCTCGATCGAGCGGAACCCGACGGTGCACGCCGTGACCTCGCGCACCTCACCCGTCGCGTCCAGGAGCGAGACGACCAACC
>JBBQXR010000087.1:0-10596 GCA_038209455.1 Acidimicrobiia bacterium | reverse complement strand
GGGATCGCGTGCGCTCCGATCGCCGCCACCGCGATCGCGACCGTGGTGGCGCCGCCGATGCTCCAACGCAGGACGCGCCCGGTGACGATGCCGTCGCCGCGCCACACCATGCCGAGCCGCCCGGCGAGGAAGCCGGCCCAGAACGCGGCCGTCAGCCCGGGGCCCCACCCCGAACCGAGACCGAGTTCGCGGCTGTAGGTGGCGATCCAGCCTGCGTACCCGACCTCGAGGCCCACGTAGAGCAGGAAGAACAGGCCGACCAGCGCGAGCCGCCACCAGTCGGGCGTCGGTCCGTGTTCCTCATGGTCGGCCGCCGCCTGCCGCGCCGCGCCGCGCCGATCACCGAACCAGAGCACCGACGCGAGACCGAGCGTTCCTGCCGCGAACACCGCGCATGCAGGGCCGAGCGAGTCCGTCATGGACAGCGACACGCCCACGACGACCGGCGCGAAGAGTGCCCCGACCGCGAAGCAGGTGTGCAACGCGTTCATCGACGAGACGAGTTCCTCCGGAGCGACCACGCTCGGCAACAGGGTGTTGGACCCGACGTCGGTGGCCCCGGCACCGAACCCGATGACCGCGCCGAGCAGCACGACGAACACGAGTTCCGAGGGCAGCGCCACCAGGGCGAGCGCCGTCGCGAACCCCGCGGACGCCACTGCGATGAGGTGGCGACCGCCGAACGTGCGGTAGAGGCGACCGGCCACGATCGAGCCGAGCAGGCCACCTATGGACTGGGCGATGAAGACCCAGCCCATCTCGCCGACGCTCGACCCCGTCTGTCGACGCAGCTCCGGGAGGGCAGGACCGAAGAAGCTGACGGCCACGCCGAGCCCGAGGAACGCCCCGAAATACGGAAGGATCGGCCGCCACCGCGCTCTCTGGTTCGGCACCGCTGCTCTCCGCGACTCGGTTCGGGGGTGCGCAGCGTTGCACAATCTGGGGAATGCGATTTCGCCGGACCATCGTGCTGTTGCTCCTCGCCGCGTCGAGCGTCGCGGCCGCAGGCTGCCAACAGAAGGACGACACTGCCTCGAACCTGCCGCGGCCGTCGCGTGCGTTCTGCAAGGCGGCCGCCGATTACGACAAGGTCGTCGCGCTCGCGAGCACCACACTCGCGCGCCACATCGTCCTCACCAAGGCGATCGCCGAGACCGCACCGAAGGACGCGAAGCGCGACGCCGAGATCGTGTGGCACTCGTTGGAAAAGCTGCAACGCGGTGACCGCAGCGTGATCGACAACCCACGCGTGCGGGACGCGACCAACTACGTCAACCGCAGAGCCGGGCAGGACTGCGGTTGGTACCGCCGCAAAGAAGGCCTGTGACCCATCGCGCCGAGCGCGACTTCTGGTGGGGCACCGGGGCGTCGTCGACACCACCAAACCTGCTGGCTCGACGATGACACCCGAGCGCGACTTCTGGTGGGGCACCGGGGCGTCGTCGACCCAGGCTGAGGGCGCGGCGCGGGAGTCGGACTGGTTTCGAGAAGAGCAACGCGGCACGTATCCACGCAGTGGTGAAGGCAACGGGTTCGGCACGCGCTACGCCGAAGACTTCGCCCTGTACGCAGAGCACGGTCTCACCCACCACCGGTTGTCGATCGAGTGGGCTCGCATCGAACCCGAGGCCGGCCGGCGAGATCAGGCCGCCGTCGAGCACTACCGCACCATCCTCCACGCCGCGCGCGACGCCGGGGTCAATCCGTGGGTCTGTCTCCACCATTTCACGCTGCCGGGTTGGTTCACCGAGATCGGTGACGGTGCATTCCGCGACGACCATGCCCGCTCCTACTACTGGGCCCGGCACGTTGCGTTCTGTGCCGAGACCTTCGGCGACCTCGTCTTCGGATGGAAGCCCATCAACGAACCGTTCGGTTACGCGGCGCTCAGCTACCAACTCGGTGTCCTGCCGCCCCGCCGCCGCAACTTCGCGGAGATGCTCGAGGCGTACCGGGGCATCCTGCTCGCGCAACGGGACGCGTGGCGGGAACTGCGTGGCGGGGCCACCCCCGTCGCCACCGTCCACAACCTCTCGCCCCTGTTCCCCGTCGACGACTCGGTCCCCGCCGAACACAACACGCGCGACATCGACGAACTGATGTGGGGCGTGTGGATGCGCGCCGACCGCGACGGCGTGCTCGCCCTCCCGGGCCGGGCAACCGAAGCGGTGGCCGACCTGCGCGAGTGCTGCGACCTGGTGGGGTTCTCCTACTACTCCGCGAATGCCGTCGGCCGCGACCGCCGGTTCTCGCCCTACCCGCGGAGCGAGCGCGTCGGTCCACTTGGATACGCGCCGTGGAGCGAAGGACTCGGGATCGTGCTGCGCCGACTCCACGACGAACTCCCGGGTCGTCCGTTACTGATCTGCGAGCACGGTGTGGGCACCGACGACGACGCGTGGCGGACCGACGTCCTGCGCGAGTCGATCGCGGTGATGGACGAGGCGATCGGAGACGGTTGCGACGTCCGCGGCTTCTTCCACTGGACCGGCGTCGACAACTACGAGTGGACGTTCGGCTACGACGTCCCCTTCGGTCTGTTCACCCGCGACCGCGAAGCGCGTGGCAGCGCCACAATGCTCGCCGAACACATCCGCCGCTGACCCGCCATTGCGGCCGGCGCCGGACCGGACCGAGGCTCGGTACCATCGAGGCCGAGCCGCTCGACTGCGGTCCCACCATCGAGTCCCGGGAGAAGCGCACATGACACCGTCGGACACCGACGACGCCCGCACCGGACCAGAGCGAATCGACGACATCATCGCCGACCTCGGCGACTGGCGGGCGAAGACGCTCACCCGGATGCGCAAGCTCGTCAAACAGGCGGACCGGGACGTCCTGGAAGAAGTGAAGTGGGTGAAGAAGACCAGCCCCGGTACGCCCACGTGGTCGCACGACGGCATCATCTGCACCGGCGAGCCGTACAAGGCGGTCGTGAAACTCACTTTTGCCAAGGGTGCGTCGCTGCCCGACCCCGAGAAGCTGTTCAACTCGAGCCTCGACGGCAACACGCGCCGCGCGATCGACATCCGCGAAGGCGAACAGGTCGACGCCGACGCGTTCAAGGAACTCATCCGGGCGGCGGTGGCGCTGAACGCATCCAAGGCCAAGCCGAAGCAGAAGTAGATGGCGCGGCCGGGCGCCTAGGTGAACGGCACGATCGTCGGGTTCGGGAGGATGTCGAGGGTCGCGTCGCCTCGTGCGATCGACTGGTAGTGGCGCTGTGCGAACCGCCACCCCGTCTCCCAGCGAACCATCTGGTCCTGGTAGAGACCGAACGCCCGGCTGAAGGCGCCATCGTGATCCTGGCGCAGTTCACACATGTACGTGCGGACGGTGGCGTGGTTCACACTTCCTCGGGTGCGCAACTCGACATGCACGTTCAGCGCGACGAACTCGAAGAAGGCGAAACGTTCGATCGCGTCGCCGATGAACTCACCCAGTGCGGCCGGCCCGGCGAGCACGATCGGCGGCCGGTCCCGGAGATCGATGTGGATCGGTGTGGCAACGATGAAGAGCCCATCGAGTTCCGACCACGCCCGCCGGTTGACCACATCCGCGTAAGCCGCGATCAGTGCCCGGATCGCAACCTCGTCGACGGTGTCACGTAACTCGTCGGCCGAAGGGGCGTCCCACGACATCAGCCGCGACTGCGATAGGTGGTCTTGCCGCCGATCGAGTCCTTGTTGAGGCGCTTCGACAGGTGCAGGCCCTCCAGGACGAACTCGACGGCACTGGCGACGCCCGCCGGCGTCTCGCCGACACCGAGGTCGGCGAGCGCGGCCGGTAAGCCGTTCATCGACGTGAGCAGGTCGGTGTACTCCGACGACGGCACGTCGGCGCCGGTGTGGACCACCCGCCCGTCCTCGAACGCGGCGACCAGACCGCCGAGCTGTTCGGCCGGTACAGCCGCTCGGAACACCTCGAGCACCGAGGCCTTGACGATGCGGTCGAGCACCTGACTGTCGCGTCCGTCTTCGACGGTCTCGATCTCGATCTTGCCGACCGTCGACGCCGCGAGCGCGTCCAGGTCACTGATACGCGGCACCACCTCGTGCTCACCCGTCTTCAAGGACCGCCGCATCGCGTTGGCGATCAGCGTCTCGTAGTTGGCAACCGAGAGCCGGACCGAGACGCCCGAACGCTGGTTGACGTGCGGCGATCGGCGGGCCTGCTGGCTGATCTCGGCGACGATCTCGGTCATGAAGTCGGGAACGGTGATCGTGAGGCCGTCGGCGCCGAGCGGGCGCGCTTCCTGCTCGATCACGTCCATCTCGATCTCGACGTCGAGCGGGTAGTGGGTACGGATCTGCGACCCGAACCGGTCCTTCAGCGGCGTGATGATCCGGCCCCGGTTCGTGTAGTCCTCGGGGTTCGCGGAGGCCACCAGCATCACGTCGATCGGGAGCTGGATCTTGTAGCCCCGGATCTGGACATCTCGTTCCTCGAGCACGTTGAGCAGACCAACCTGGATGCGCTCGGCGAGGTCGGGCAGTTCGTTGATGGCGAAGATGCCCCGGTTGGTCCGCGGGACCATGCCGTAATGGATCGTGAGTTCGTCCGAGAGATACCGACCCTCGGCCACCTTGATCGGGTCGACCTCACCGATCAGGTCCGCGATCGAGGTGTCGGGGGTGGCGAGCTTCTCGCCGTAACGGCGGTCGCGGTGCACCCACTCGATCGGGGTCTCATCGCCGCGTTCCGCGACGAGCAGGCGCGCGTGGTGCGAGACCGGCGCGTACGGGTCGTCGTTGATCTCGCTGCCCGCGACGATCGGCATCCACTCGTCGAGCAAGTTGGTGAGCGAACGGATCATGCGGGTCTTCGCCTGCCCACGCTCGCCGAGAAAGATCACGTCGTGCCCGGCGAGCAGCGCGTTCTCGAGCTGCGGCAGGACGGTGTCCTCGTAGCCGAGCACGCCGTCGACGAGCGGTTCGCACGCGGCGATCTTCGCGATCGCGTTGGACCGCAGTTCGTCCATGACCGTCCGCGAGACCCAGCCCGACGCTCGCAGCTCTCCCAGCGTTCCAGCACGGCTCATCTGGTGGTCTCCTCCGGGTCGGCAACCTTGACTCGCGCACCTTAGAAGACAAATGCAGCGGACGGCCCTCGAGCCCAGGGCCTACGCGTCGTCGTTCGGCGCCGGAAACCGGGCGTTCATGAGGCCGTCGAATGCGGTGACGACCGGCACGTCACGGCGCTGCCACCAAGCGGCGAAGATCTCGGCGAACAGTTCCACGCCGCTGGTGGTGGCGTAGTCGGAGATCTGTTCCACCAGCGCCAGGTAGGCCCGTCGCCATTCGTCGGGCGCGCCGGCATCCCGGCCACGGAGCGCGAGTTCCACTGAATCGACCCCCAGCGCCCGACCGATTCGCGTGCGGAACTCCGCGGTGTCGGCGATCCGGCCGTTGCCGGACAACCCGTCGACGCAGTGCCCGACCTCGTGCGCGACCACTTTGTCGACGCCGAGCGCCGCGCCGAAGGGTCGGCTCGACGCCCGGTACGCGCTTGCGACCGGGCGCCCCAACTCGGCGGTGACGTATCGGGCCATGAGCATCTCCACCGCGGTCGCGGTCACGTGCGCCGGGTTGATCGTGATCCGCCCTCCACCGGCCTGGCCCGACACGTGCCCTTCCACCATCTCCAGCGCGGCCATGCCGAAGACGACGGGTGGGATCTGGCGCGCCACGGCCGCGAACCGTTCGAAGATCGAGAGCAACGTGTCGAGCGCCGCGGCAAGTGACTCCACCATCACCGCCGGACCGAGTGGCGCCACCACCTGCACGCTGCGGCCATCCCGCGTCGCCACCAACCTCACGCAACCGGGCATGCCCGTCTCGGAACGGCGCGCCAGACGAACGAGCGGGTTACCGGCGTCGATGGTCACGAGTGCGTCGGGCAGCAGTTGGTTCAGTGCGGTTTCGACTGCGGCCCGGTCGAGCACCGGCCAGGCCGGCGTGATCTCACCGTCCCAGCTCGCCGTGTCACGGACGAGATCGGCACGCAGGGCAGCCGCGAAACCCTGCACGCGCGCGGCGGTCCGCACCACCGGGTCGTTCACCTGGAGCCGGAGCCGGTCGCAGCCGGATGCGCGCGCCAAGGAGCGGAGGTCGATGAGCAGCCGCACGGCGTCGACCCGACCGACACCGAACGAACGAGCGGTCGTGACTACGACGTCGAGGCAGCCTTCGTCCGCGTGCCACGACGCGACCGCGACGATCCCCAACTCGTTGACGACCTCGAACTCACCCCGATCCGGATCGGCGGCCATCACTCGGCGCGCCTCAACCGGGCGTGGAGTCGAGACGGGACGGATCTCCGAACATCTTCCCAGTCTCGCGGCTCGGTCCGTTTCGCCGCGGGCGGCGAGGCCGCGCCGGAGCTCGTCGTCTACCGCTTCTCGGCGAGCCTGTACTACGCGAATGCCGGCCGTCTGACCGAGGAGGCGTTCAACTCGTGGGCGACAGCGGGCCAAAAGTCCGGTGTCTTTGTCTCGACGCCAGCGCCATTTCCGACGTGGACTACAGCGCCGGTCAGACGGTCCTCGGCCTCGTCGGGCAGCTCTCCGAGCGTGGGGTGCGCCTCGTCTTCGCCGACGTCACCGACCCGGTCCGCGCCCAGCTCGATCGCTATTCCGTCACCGAGATGGTCGGTCCCGACGCGTTCTACCCCGATACTCATGACCTCGTCGCGAGCTTCGGGGCAGGCCCCGGCACGAGCCCGAGTGCGATCCCGGACCCGTCGCCGCAGGACGGCTCCCCCACCGAAACGTGAAGTTGGCCCGGCAGGCGCCGGGCCAACTTCAACGCGATGACGACAGGGTGCCGATGATGCTCAGCGAGCCGCCCTCGTGCGATTCACGACCCGAGTGACCATCGCGGGGAGCTTCGCCGTGATCTTCGCGGCGCGCTCCGACGTGAGCTTGCCGTCCGTGACCAGCTGGACGATCTTCTGATTGCCGGCCGTCACAACCGCGTCGACGACCTTCTGCGGGTCGACGTTGTGCGCTTTGGCCACGTCCGCGACGCTCTTGCCGGAGCGGACCTCCTGGACCAGCGTCTTGACGTCGATGCCGATGGTCGTCGCGGCGACCTTGGCGCCGGCACGCATCAGCCGGTGACGGAGGTGCTTGTGGCCGTGGGCCTTGGCGCTGGTGTGGGTGGCGGTGGTCGACGGTGCGGTCGCCGCGGATGCCACGCCCGCAGTTCCCGTGACGATCACCCCCGCAGTCACGATCGAGGCGAGCAGCTTCTTGATCTCCATGGTTCATCTCTCCTTGCTTGACGGACTTGCTGACACCCCTTCCAACGACGGGAGTGTGAGGTGGTGATGAAGCCGACGTCACCAACCGGCCAAGCCCGATCAGGACCGTGAGCGAGACCTCAGCGCGTCCCGTGGGTCCAGTCGGTCGGTAGGTCGGCGCCGCCCTCGGGTGTGATCCGGCCCCCGATCACAGCCCGCATCGGCGTCGGTGAGATCGGGCCGGCCACCAACGCTTCTCCCAACTGGAAGTCGCGTGACGCCGCGATCAACGCGCCGGGGACGTGCGAGAACAGCGACCCGAGGTGGTCGCGATCGCCCTCGGAGTTGATGCGCATGAGGATGAGGTTCTCGCACTGCGACACCACGTTGGGGTGCAGCTTCTGTGGTCGCTGGGTGGCCAGCATCATGTATTCGCCGTACTTCCGTCCTTCACCCGCCGCCCAGGCCACCTCTTCGATGACCGCGCGCAAGAGCGGATCGTCGGACCGCGGCGGACAGATGTTGTGGGCTTCGTCGACGACGATGAGGATCGGCTCACGCTCCGGGCGGCGTCGGAGCCGACCAAACAGCGAGAGGGCGACTACCGCACGCTCGCGTTCGTGCGCGAGTGATCCCGTGTCGAGGACGAGCGCGCGCACGTCGGACGGGAAGCGGTCGATCGAGCGCTCAGCGGAATCGGCCCACAACAACACGAGGCGACGCCCAGGTTCTCGATGCGAACCACGAGGCGTTCGGCATCTTCGGTGCCGGTCCGTCGAGCCGCGGCCCGGACGTCGTCGACGCCGTAATCGTCCCCGAGCGCCGCCGCGATGGTGCGGAGGACGTTGAACTGGGCGAGGTCATCGATCGGGTCCAGCCGGAGACAAAGCGCCTGCTCGGCGAGCGTGAGGTGACTGAATCGCACCTTCAGCGCGAGATCCCCACCCGCCGCCCGTGCGACCTTGACCCGCTTCGCGATCCGCAGGTGGCGCGCCCGCATGGCGGTGAACTGCGCGCGCGTCAGTGGCTGCCTGCGCGTGCGGTTGTTGTCCACGAACGAGCGGGTCTCGCCGATACGTACGTAGTCCGAGTTCGGATCGAGGACCACGGTCCGGAGATCGGTGTTGTGGAGCAACTGTTCGAGGATGACGCCGGTGGAGAACGTCTTGCCGGATCCGGATTGCCCGCACAACCGATCACGATCCCATCACCCTCGGCGTGACGCACCGCCACCGGGACCGACGCCGCGGCAATCCCCGGTCCTGCTCCGACGTCGAAATGCGCGAGCGCCGACGGGGTGACGTCCCGGCGGTGGATCTGACCGAGCAACAAGGTTCCGTCTTGGAGGCGCAGGCGGACATAGGCCGCTCGCCCCGGAGCTTCCTCCAGTCGGGCGACGAACCCGAAGTGGCGCCCGTCGGCCGACCACGCCATGGCCGCGATCCCGAGTCGCTCCAGAAGTGCTTCGCGCATGGCAACGAGCGTGCCAGGGCCAGCGGGCGTGTCGGTCGGGGCGGGAACGTCGTTCGTCATGGTCCGAGGACCTCTGCGGACTCGGAGGGACGGTTTCGGGGCGGCTTCGCCTGGCCCCGCAGTCTGTCGTGCCGACCGCGACGAGGAACGTGATCCCACCGCGACCCTCGCAGACCGGCCGTCGGTGCGGCCTGCCGTAGTCTCGGATCGATGCCCGCGCCACCGGATCCGCCACCGGTCGACCTCTCGGGGCGGTGGCGTGCCCACACCCAGGACGGTGACCTCGCGCGCCGGTTCGTGGAGCCGGCGTATTCGACCGCAGCCTGGCCCCAGATCGACGTGCCGAGTCACTGGCGAAGCAATCCGGAGTTCGTCACCACCGATGGACCCGTCCTCATGCGCCGTGAGTTCGATCCCGCTCCGCTGCGGCCCGATCAGCGCCGGTTCCTCTCCTTCGACGGCATCTTCTACCTGGGCGACATCTGGCTCGACGGTCACTACCTCGGCGCGACCGAGGGGTACTTCTTCCCGCACACGTTCGAGATCACCGAACTCGCGGACCACGCCGACGATCCACACGCGCTCGCGGTGGAGGTCGCATCACCCCGCCAGACGGACCGCAGCGCGAAGCGGTCGATCACGGGCGTGTTCTCGCACTGGGACAACCTCGACCCCGAGTGGAATCCCGGTGGCATCTGGCGGCCGGTGCGCGTCCGCGACACCGGTCCGGTGCGGGTGTCGTGGCTGCGGGTGCTGTGTACGGAGGCCACCGAAGCGCGGGGCACACTGCGGCTCGACGTCACGCTGGACCCCGGTCCGACCCCGACGACGGCGCCGGTCGCCCTCGTCGCGACGGTCACGGGCCCGCACGGTGAGGCGCTCGCCGAGAGCATCACCGACGTCGACCTCACGCGCCGGGGCACGACGATCACCGTGCCCCTCTTCGTCGATCAGCCCCCGCGCTGGTGGCCGTGGCGTCACGGCGAGCAGCCTCGCGTGACCGTCGAGTTGCGGGTGGAGGTCGACGGCGTGCGCAGCGACCACCGACGTCTGAAGACCGCGTTCCGTGACATCACCGTCGACGATTGGCGCTGGAGCGTGAACGGCGAACCGATCTTCGCGATGGGTGCGAACCAGGGGCCGACGCGCATGGCACTGGCCGAGGCGACGCCCGCGGAACTCGCGCACGACGTGGCGCTCGCCATCGACGCGAACCTCGACTTCCTGCGGGTGCACGCGCACGTCACGCGGCCCGAGCTCTATGACGCCGCGGACGCCGCGGGACTCATGCTGTGGCAGGACTTCCCGTTGCAGTGGGGTTATGGACGCGGCGCGCGGAAGCAGGCCACGCGCCAGGCGCGCGAGATGGTCGACCTCCTCGGCCACCACCCGAGCATCGCCATGTGGTGCGCGCACAACGAACCGCTCGCAGTGGAGTTCCAACCCGGCGAGCCGGTCACCGCGAAGGCGGCGGCGCGCGTCGGTGCGAGCATGTTCCTGCCATCGTGGAACAAGGACGTGCTCGACCGATCAGTCGCCCACGCGATCCACAAAGCCGACCCGACACGGTTCGTCGACGTCCACTCCGGCGTCCTGCCCGGCATCGGCAGCGCGGGCACCGATTCGCACTTCTACTTCGGCTGGTACCACGGACAGATGGACGGGCTCGCGCCCACACTGCGCGCAGTACCGCGCCTCGCGCGCTTCGTCTCCGAGTTCGGGGCGCAGGCCGTCCCCGAATCGGCCGACTTCATGCGTCCGGACCGGTGGCCGCACCTCGACTGGGACGAGCTGTTCGAGCGGCACGCCTGTCAGAAGTTGCAGTTCGACCGGTTCGTGCCACCCGCGATGTTCGACACCTTCGCCGACTGGCGGATGGCC
>JBBQXR010000086.1:0-10624 GCA_038209455.1 Acidimicrobiia bacterium | reverse complement strand
CTGGACGAAATCCGCTGCGGCTACCACCGGTGGTGTTGGAATCTCGACGGTGCCCTGAAGGAGGTTCCTTCGCGCCGGGGCTTCGGGGCCTTGCGGAACGACGAGCTCCCCCTCATCCCGGTAGGCGTCGACAGCTGGGGTCCGTTCGTGTTCGTCAACATGAACCTCGACGCCGAACCGCTCGCCGACTTCCTCGAAGGCATCCCCGGAGACGCCCCGTGGCTCGGCCTCGACGACTTCCACTGCACCTACGACGTGGCGATGACGATGCCGTGCAATTGGAAGACGCTCATCGACGGCTTCAGCGAGACGTATCACGTGCAAGGTCTCCACCGCGAGATGTTGGCGATGACCGACGACGTGAACTCGCCGCAACGCCTGTGGAACCGGCACGGCAAGTTGGAGCAACCGTACGGCGTGCCCAGTCCCAGGCTGCGGGACGGCGCGACCGACCAGGAGATCTTCAACGCGTTCGTCGCCGTGATGGGGACGCGTATCGGCAAGGTCACGACCGAACCGGCCGGTCCCGTTCCCTCGATTCCCGAAGCCGGAACTTTGCGCGATGTGCTCGCGTCCGGTATCCGGACGACCGCACGGGTCGCCGGCGCCGACCTCACTGGTCTGTCGACCGATCAGCTCATGAACATGCAGCAGTACAACCTCTTCCCCAACGCGACGATCGTGGCCTTCCCCGACCTCCTCCAGGTCGTGAAGTCCCGTCCCGGTCCGAGCCCCGACGAGTGCATCATGGACACCCTCGTGTTCGAGCGTCGGGCGCCAGGTGCGGATCGCACACCGCCGATGCGCGTCACCGTCGAACCGGGTGCGATCGACTTCGGCATGGTGATCAACCAGGACATCGAAGCGTTGGGACGGGTGCAGCGCGGCCTCCATCAGCCGGGGTTCACCGAGTTGGTCCTCTCCGGCGAGGAATGCCGGATCGCGAACCTGCACCGCAACCTCGAGGACTTCCTCGGCGTCAGCCCCAGCGAGATTCGCGGCGGCTGACTCGTCCCGCCATCGGCTCGGTCAGAACTGCCAGTGAGTGGCGCCGCCCGGCGCGACCGTCAGGAGGGCAGTCGCCGACCGCGGATCCATGCGGTAGACGAACCACGGCGGGCTGCCCGCGGACGGTGCGCTGAAGTCGGCCGTGAGTGCGGTACCGCTCGCATCGACCTCGACCGGCCACCCGTCGGCCGCCCACCTCGCTGCCAGGTCGGACACGGTCGCGGGGTCGGTGACGATGTGGGCTTCACCTTCGACGACGAGATCGAACTCGGTGGCCGACGTACTCAGCGTGCATCGCGGATCGCGTTCGAGGTTCTTCCCTTTCCGCGTCGACCGGCCGGTCTCGAACCAGAACGAACCGTCGACCCAGAGTGCACCGATGCCGGTCACATGGGGGGCGCCGTCGGGGTTGATCGTCGTGAGCCAGCAGGTATGGCGATTCGGTCCTCCGGTGTCCGGCGCCTGGGTGAGCCCGCGGTCGAGCCGATCGGTGATCCGATCCCATTCCATCAACGGCGCTTCATAGAGATCGGCGAGATTCCTGGCTTCCACGTTCTCTCCGGTCGTCGACGCTGGATGCCTTCGTTCGCCCACGACGATACGGTGCTCCGTGAGCGAGAGGAGCCGCCATGACCGAACGTCCGGTGCTGACTCAGGTCAACCTCGTGGTGTCCGAGATGGGAGCTGCGACCGATTTCTATCGACGCCTCGGATTGGTCATCCCGGCGAGCGAGCCGCCGTGGGACCAGCACCATCAGTCGGCTGAGACCGACGCGGGCATCGACGTCGATCTGGACAGCCGTACCTTTGCCGGCCGGTGGAACGCAGGTTGGCCGGCCGGGACGAGCGGAGTGGTCCTGGGGTTCTCGGTGGCTGCACGCGAGTCGGTCGACGCGATCTACGCCGACCTCATCGGTGCGGGGTACGAGGGGCAACAGCCGCCCTACGACGCGTTCTGGGGTGCGCGCTACGCCGTCGCCTCGGATCCGGACGGCAACGCAGTCGGGATCATGAGCCCGATGGACCCCGATCGTCGGACGGAAGGACCCGAACCCGGCTGATCCGACGATCGACGGTCAGAACCCGGAGGGAATGACCGCTTCGATGAGGTGTGGTCCCGGTTCGGACGCGGCCCGTTCGAGGGCCTCGACGAGGCCCTCCGCGTCGGTCGGTCGGGATGCGGGGACGCCCATGCCGTGGGCGAGCGCCACGAAGTCGAGCTCGGGACCAGTGAGGTCGAGCATCGACTTCGCGACGGGGCCGGGGGACTCGACCCCGACCCGGGAGAGTTCGAGGTTGAGGATTGCGTAGGAGCGGTTGGCGAAGATCAGGGTGGTCACGTCGAGACCCTCGCGGGACTGCGTCCACAATGCCTGCATCGTGTACATCGCACTGCCGTCGGCCTGAAGGTTGATGACGGGCCGTCCACCACCGGCGACCGCGGCGCCGGTGGCGACGGGCATGCCGAAGCCGATCGCGCCACCGGTGAGCGTCAGCCAATCGTGCGGCGCGCAGCCGGCCGTCGCGGGTGACGCCCAGATGCCTCCGGTCTGTGCTTCGTCGACGACGATCGCATCCTCGGGCATCGCGTACGCAACGGCTGCTGCGAGCGACGCGCCGTCCAGGTCTCCGGTGGGCCGATCCGGGCGTGAAGCCGATGCCAGTCGGGCGGACGCGGCATCGACGCCGAGCGCGTCTGCGAGTTGCGCAACCGCCGCCGGACCGCTCTCGTGGGATTCGGTGAGGGTGTGCACGGTGCAGCGGTCCGGAACCAGGTCGCTCGGCCGGTTGGGATACGCGAAGAACGTGACCGGGGACTTCGCACCGATGAGGATGATGTGGCGGAGGCCGTCGAGTTGCGCACTGGCGAACTCGGCCAGGTAACCGAGTCGGTCTGCGGCGGCGATGCCGGCGCCGCGGCGGATCCGGGTGGGGAACACCTCGGCCAGGACGCGCGCACCGTGTGCCGCGCCGATGGCATCGACGGTCGCGAGCGCGGCTTCGTCCCGCACGATGTCGTCACCGACGAGGAGCGCAGCGGGTTCGCCGGAACGCAGGACCGCCGCCATCTCGGATACTGCGTTCGCGTCGGGCGCGGCTGCATCGAGGAACCCCTGACAGCCGACCGGCGCGCCACCGTCGGACCACGACGTGTCGGCAGGGAGGATCAGGGTCGCGATCTCGCCGGGCGGTGTGCGGGCCGCTACGACGGCTGCTGCGGCATCGCTGCCGAGCGTGGCGGTCGAGGTGGAGCGCCGGATCCAACCGGAGACGTTTGCGGCGAGGGTTTCGATGTTGCTCTCGAGTGGCGCGTCGTATTGCTGGTGGTAGGTCGCGTGGTCGCCGACGATGTTGATCATCGGGGTGTGGGCGCGCCGCGCGTTGTGGAGGTTGGCGATGCCGTTGCCGAGTCCGGGTCCGAGGTGGAGCAGCGTCGCGGCGGGACGACCGGTCATGCGCGCGTATCCGTCGGCGGCGCCGGTGACGACGCCTTCGAAGAGGCCGAGGATGGCCCGCATGCGTGGCTCACCGTCCAGCGCGGCGACGAAGTGCATCTCCGAAGTTCCCGGATTGGTGAAGCACACATCGACGTCGTTGTCGACCAGGGTCCGGAGCAGCGACTGGGCACCGTTCATCGTCATGGGTTCGGGTCCTCGTCGAGCAGCGTGCCGGGATTCAGGATGTTATGGGGGTCGAACGCAGCTTTGATGCGACGCATCAGTGCGATCTTCACGGGGTCCTCCAACGCGAGGAAGTGGGCCTGCTTCGCCTTGCCGATCCCGTGCTCGCCCGAGATCGCACCGCCGAGGCGCAGCCCTTCGGCGAACAGTTCGTGCAGCACCTGATGGCGCTTCTCCTCATCGTCCTGGAACACCGAGAGGTGCACGTTGCCGTCGCCTGCGTGTCCGCACCCCGCGATCCAGGAACCCGATTCACCGGCGATGGAGGCGACGCGCTCCATGAACTCGGGGAGCGACGCACGGGGGACGACGATGTCGACGATGTCGTTCGCGTTATTTGCTTTCGCGACCCAGAAGCTCTTCTCCCGGGCGTCGATCAACGAGGCGGCAGCCGCGCCCGGAAGCACGTAGACGTCGATCGCGCCGAGTTCGGCGAGTTGCTCGGCGAGGTTGGCGACGTCTTCGTCGAGGCGGTCGTCGGTGTTTTGTTCCATCATCACGACGAGGTACGCGAGCGCGGTCTCGCGCACGGCATCGGGGATGCCGAGATCCAGACCCACATGGGCGGTGATCGCACCGAGGGTGATCATGTCGATGTACTCGAGGATCATCGGACCGATGCCACTCGCGACGATCCGCGGGATGGCGTGGGTCACCGCGTCGAGCGATTCGAACGGGGCGAGGATCGTGGCGGTGTGGGGCGCACGGGGGTAGAGCCGGAGCGTTGCTTCGGTGACGAGCGCCAACGTGCCCTCGGATCCGATCACGAGTTGGGTGAGGTCGTAGCCGGCCGTGGCCTTGACGAACTTCCCGCCGGTGCGGATCACCTCGCCGGTGGGCAGGACCGCCTCGAGTCCGAGCACCTGGTGACGGGTGACGCCGTACTTCACCGCACGCATCCCGCCTGCGTTGGTGGCGACGTTGCCGCCGAGGGACGCGCTGTACTCGCCGGGATAGACCGGATACGCAAGGCCGAGCGGCGCCAGGGCCTCGTCGAGTTGGGCGAGCGTCACGCCGGGTTGCACGACCGCGACGTGGTTCTCGGTGTCGATCTCGAGGATGGCGTTCATCCGCTCGAAGGACACGACGAGTGAATCCGGTCGAGGTGTGCACGCACCCGAGAGGCCGGTACCGCTCCCACGTGCGGTGATCGGAAGCCGGTGTTCGATCGCGATCGCGACCAGCGTTGCGACCTCGGCGGTCGAACCGGGCCGAACCACATACGCGGGGGTGACGGCGACGACCGTCAGGGCTTCGTCGTGGGCGTAATCGTCGCTGATCTCATCCCCGACGAGTACGTGCGCGGGACCCACAGCCTCGGTGAGGAGGGCGGCGATGTCGGTCACGGGTGGACTCTGGGCTCGCGCATCCTCCATCTGTAGGCGCAACCGACGCACCGGGGCAAGCGAGGGTTGGGGAGCGGACGCGCGACGATGGCCCCGTGGACCTGACCACCGCCCACCTGGTGCTCGGCGTGACCGAGACGACGAACTGGATCGAGGTCCGCGCGTCGTACCGGGACCTCATTCGTCGCCACCACCCGGATATCGCGGTGGACCTGGCCGACGCCGGCGTGCGCACGCTGCGGACCGCACAGATCACCGAGGCGTTCGCGGCCATCGTCGCCGCGCGGGCCGAACACCCGGAAGCCCGCACGACCACGGCTCGTGCCGCGAGCCCCTCGTCGGACCCGCGACCGACGACTCCACCGCCCGACGACCTCATCGGACCGTCGTTCCGGCATCCGACCATCGGCGTCGACGACACGCGGGTCGTCCTCCTCGACGCGTCCATGGCCGACGCGTTCGTCGCCCTGCACGAGGCCTTCTCGGTCCTGGGTGCGGTGTCGTACATCGACCGGTTGAGTCTCGTCCTCGAGGCGATCGTGGTCCCGCTCCCGCAGCAGGCGACCTCGCTGCTCACCTGGCTCGACCGCACGCCCGAAGGTCTGACCCAGGCCACGATCTGCGTCGAGTCGCTCGGTGGTCATCCGGCGGCGCCACTCGATCCACTCGTCGAACGGATCGCCGAACTGTTGGCATCGCCGCGCCCGCCGGTGCCCTCGGCCTAACGTCCGGCGTCGTCCGTCCGGCCTGCGAGGAGCACGAGATGCCCGTTCCACTCGATGAGTACCCGATCCATCAGGCGCCGCTGTCGATGGCGTACATGGACACGAGTGACCGCAACGCGTACGACCGCTGCTACTGGAACGCGCACGACCGGTCGGGAGACATCTTCCTGGTCACCGGCCTCGGCCTGTATCCGAACTTGGGCGTGATCGATGCGTACGCCACCGTGCGCAAGGGCGACCTGCAACACACGATTCGGATGTCCGACGCCCTCGGCGACGACCGGATGAAGCAAGAAGTCGGCCCGTACCGGATCGAGGTGATCGAACCGCTCCAGAAGTTGCGGATCGTCTGCGACGGTGACGACCACGGGGTTGGATTCGACCTCACGTGGGAGGGCTCGTTCCCTGTCGTCGACGAGGCGCGCCATACCTGGCGCCGCAACGGTCGGATCAACCTCGACGCGCAACGGTTCGCCCAGGTCGGCACCTGGGAGGGCGTCCTACGCGTCGCCGGCGAGGAGATCGCAGTCTCGCCCGACACCTGGGTCGGTACGCGTGACCGCTCGTGGGGCATCCGCGGTGTGGGGGAGGCCGAGCCGCCCGGGCGCGCCGGCGATGAACCGCTCGAAGGTTTCTGGTGGACGTACATCCCGATGCGGTTCGAGGACTTCGCGCTCATCGTGATCCTCCAGGAGGAGGCCGACGGCACCCGCGTGATGAACGATGTCAGTCGGGTGTTCCCCGCGTCGAGTGGCCGGCGGCCGGAGCAGCTGGGCTGGCCCGAGGTCGAGATCCGCTACGCATCCGGCTCCCGCATCCCCACCGGCGCCACGGTCCACTTCCAGACTCGCGGCCGGAAAGAGCACCGCCTCGAAGTCGAGACGCTCGGCTACGTCGCCCTCAACGTCGGCGCGGGCTACGGCGGCGATCCCGACTGGGGTCACGGACAATGGCGCGGCAAAGGGTTCGTCGAAGGCGCGGTCTACGACCTGACCGATCCCGCCGTGGCCGGACGCGCTGCGTTCAGCGTCGTGGATCACGTCGGTCGCGGGGTCTTCGACGGTGAGGAAGGCTGGGGACTCTTCGAGCACGGCTGCTTCGGCCGCCACGACCCCTCCGGCTTCACCGACTACCTCGACGTCGCCCCCTGACCCACTGCCCCCACCCCTCTTCTACCCCCAGGGTTTGTCATCTCAGGTGCGGTGAGCGCATCCAAAGTGACAAACCCTCGGATGGAATCGGCTCGGATCCCGACCGCTTGTCACTTGAGACGCGGTGAGCGCATCCAGAGTGACAAACCCTCGGGATGGGTGATCGACCGCCTTGTCACATGTGGTCGGTAGGTTGAGAGCACTCCCCGTACTTCCCCGTCCACCCAGTTGGCGTCGCAAGCCATACGAGCGGGGAGCATGGCGTGGGAAACGATCCGGAATCTGACGTGCGGGCGCGGGCCCAATCGCAGCACGGTCTCGTCTCGATGAGAGATGTGCGCTCTGCCCATCTGCACAAGGACCGGGTCGGTCGACGACTCCGGGCCGGAGAATGGGAGTCGCTCCAGCGGGGGGTCTACGCGTTGCCCGGGTCTCCACCCTCGTGGGAGCGGAGTGTCCTGGCGGCAGTGCTCGCGGCGGGTCCCGGAGCCGTCGCGTCTCACATGACCGCGTACATGCTCCACGGCCTCGATGGTGCGTACCGGACGAACATCGAGATCACGGTTGCCGATACGACCCCCAGGTCACTTCGACGCGTCGTCGTGCATCGATCTCTGGTGCTCGCGCCGGAGGATCGGACGATCGTTCGTGGCATCCCCGTGACGTCGGTCGCCCGCACCTTGGCCGACTGCTCGGGGACGCTGTCACTCGGGCAGTTGGCGAGGGGTCTCGATGACGCGTTGGTGCGAGACCTCGTCGACCGAGCATCGGTCTCCGAAGTGGCCGGACGTCTCGGTCCTGCTCGAGGCCGCAAGATCAGTCGACTCCGTCTGCTCCTCGCCGAACGGGGCAACGAGGCTGACACCGCCGGGAGCCGCCCGGAGATGCGGATGTTCCGGGTCCTGCGGGAGGCGGGCCTGCCCGAGCCGGAGTCTCAACATCGTGTCGACGTGGGCGCTTCCACGTTCTTCATCGACGTTGCCTATCCCGCGCCGCGTCTCGCCCTCGAGTATCAGGGCTTCGACGCTCACCGGACGAGGCGCGCGTTCGACGCCGACGCCCGTCGCACCCGTCTGCTCGTCAGCGTCGGCTGGACAGTGCTCTTCTTCACATCAGGCGACTCCGACGAAGACATCGCCGTCGCCGTCCGACCGTTTGTCACTTGAGGCGCGCTGAGCGCATCCAGAGTGACAAACGCTGCCGGATTGTCGGATTCAGTTGCGGGGGAGGTCGCGGAAGGGGGCCGTCTTGTCGGGGCGGGGTTCGCCGGGGAGACCCAGGACGCGTTCGCCGATCACGTTGCGTTGGATCTGCTCGGTGCCACCACCGATGCGGACCGACCACTGATTGAGGAAGAGGTTCTGGAACGTGCCGTCGTCGGGTGCGTCGGCACCGGCGAGCATGCCGTCAGGCCCTTCGAGGGCGAGGGCGAGATCGCCGTCGGCCGCAACGCGCTGTGACACCGCCAGCTTCATGATCGACATCTCCGGCCCCGGCGGGAGCCCGGCCTTGGCGCGCGCTTTGGCCCGTTGCCCGATCCAGTTGAGGATCTCGAAGCGGGTGTACGACCGCGCCAACTCCTGGCGGACCAGCGGGTCGTTGGTGCGTCGGGTGTCGCGGGCGAGCGTGGCCAGGGCCTTGAACCCGACGCCCGACCCGCCACCGCCAATCATCTGCCGCTCGTTGCCGAGGGTGGTCTGCGCGATCCGCCACCCGTTGTTCACGTCGCCGATGACGTTCGACGCGGGGATCCGCACGTCGGTGAGGAACACCTCGTTGAAGTGCGCGTAGCCGGTGATCTGGCGGAGCGGCCGCACCTCGATGCCCGGCGACCGCATGTCGACGAGGATGTACGTGATGCCCTGGTGCTTCGGCACGTCCCAGTTGGTACGCACGAGCATCATCCCCCAATCGGAGAAGTGCGCGCCCGAGGTCCACACCTTCTGACCGGTCACCAGGTACTCGTCACCGTCGAGTTCGGCGCGTGTCGTGAGCCCGGCGAGGTCCGAACCGGCACCCGGCTCGGAGAAGAGCTGGCACCACACGTGCTCGCCATTGAGCATCCGAGGAAGAAAGAACTGCTTCTGCTCCTCGGTCCCGTGCTGGATGATCGTCGGTCCGACCATGCCGATGGCCACCATGAACACGCCCGACGACACGAGGCGCCGGGATTCCTCCTGGGCGAAGATCCGCGCCTGTCCGACGGTCCCGCCGCGCCCGCCGTATTCGGTCGGCCAGGTGATGCCGGCCCAACCGCCGCCGGCCAGCGTCGCCTGCCAGTCGCGGCACTCCTGCACGTGCGCGGCTTCGAGTTCGGCTGACATCTCCTTGCCGAGCGGGCTCGACGACACCCCGGGAGGACGCGGTGGTGCGTGCTCCTCGAGAAAGGCCCGGGCGGCGAGTCGGAACTCGTGATCGGCAGTGGACTCGTCGACAATCGGTTCAGTCACGGACGGGACCGTATCCAACCGCGCGTCACCCGCACGACCGCATGACTCCGTGACCCGTAGCCTGGCTGTCCATCGCGCCCGAGAACCGCAGGTCCGATGAGGCAGGATGGTGCGGATGTGGCGAGCGACGATCAAGGGGGTGCTCGCCCGCAAGGTGCGCCTGTTCCTCACTGCGCTCGCCGTCGTGCTCGGCGTCACGTTCGTGAGCGGGACCTACGTCCTGACCGACACTCTCCACGCCTCCCTCGGTGAGATCTTCCAGCAGTACGCCTCGGGCAGCGATCTCGTGGTCGCCGCCCCTCACCAGGTGGGGGACCGTGCCACGAGTCGGCAGCGGATTCCTTCGGGCATCGCGGCCCAGGTCCGGCAGGTGCCAGGCGTGAAGGCGGCGACACCGTTCCTGATCGGTGACGCCAAGTTCATCAAGCACGACAACCACACGGCGATCCAAGCGCTGGGATCGGTGACCCTCGGCATCTCGTGGGCCGGTCGCGGGTCCGTCGGGCCGGCGCGCCTCATCGAGGGGCATCGACCCACACGTGACGGCGAGGTCGCGATGGACGGTGGAACCGCGAGGCGGTACCACTTCAACGTCGGTGACAAGGTGCGCGTCCTCCTCACCGGCGCCGCCGAACCGTTCCGCATCACGGGGATCTTCGCCCTCGGGACCCGGGCCGATCTCGGGTTCGCGACCGTCGCAGCGTTCGACCCGAAGACGGCCGAGCGGGCATTCGCGGCACCGGGCCAGGCCGATTTCATCTTCGTGAAAGTTTCGCCCAGCGCTTCGGTCGCTCGAGTGCGTGCAGCCATCAAGGAATCGGTGGGGCCGAGCCTGACCGTCGACCGGGCTTCGGCGTTCGCGGCCGTGCTCCAACAGCAGGTCGACGAGTTCCTCGGGATCCTGAACGACCTGTTGCTCGGGTTCGCGGGTATCGGGTTGCTCATCGGTGGGTTCATCATCTTCAACACCTTCACGATCCTGGTCGCCCAACGCACACGCGAACTCGGACTGTTCCGCGCGATGGGGGCGAGCCGAGGACAGGTCATCGGCTCGGTGCTCGTCGAGGCGACGGTCATGGGGGTGGTGGCGTCGGTCGTGGGCTTCGCGGCCGGCGTCGGGCTCGGCAAGCTGCTGTTGTGGGCACTCCCGGGTTTCGGCGTGCCCGTTCCCGCCCGCTCGCTGGTGTTGATCAGTCGGACCGCGATCGCGAGTGCAGTTGTCGGCATCGGCGTCACGCTCGTCGCCGCGGTCATCCCCGCCAT
>JBBQXR010000085.1:0-10625 GCA_038209455.1 Acidimicrobiia bacterium | reverse complement strand
TGCGACTCCCGGGGAGAACGTCCAGTTCGTCGTCGTGGGCAGGGTTCCCGAGGCGGACCCGGCGAGCGTCGTGCCCGAGCCCTCGTCGCCGTTGTACGGGCCTCCTGCGCTCGCCGTCGGCGGTCCCACGACCGTCACGTCCGCGGTCGCCACGGACACGGTGCCGCCGTCGTCGTCGTTGACCGTCAGCGTCAGCGAGTAGACGCCGGGGGCGGCGTAGACGTGCGAGGCGGTCACCGAATGGCCGGACTCGTTGATCACTCCCGAGGTGATGGCGACATCCCCCCAGGCAACGGACGCGGTGTGGGTGTCGTGCGCGCCGACATCTCCGAATACTGCGCTGAGATTCACCGGTGCCCCGAGCGCCACCGGCGTGGCGGGCACCGTGGCCGAGCTGATCGTGGGTGCGCGGTTCGAGATCGTGACGTTCGCCACCGACGTGACCGCCGGGTGGAAACCGTCGGTCGCCGAGAGCGTGGCCGTGACCAGCGCGTCGTCGTTGCAGTTGATCGTCGGAGTGAGCGTCGTCACGCCCGCCGTGGTGCAGACCGTGCCCGGACTCGCCGTCCACGTGAAGTTCCACGACTTCGTCACCGGGTCGCTGTCGGGATCGGGTGCACTACCCGCGAGCGTCACGGTCGAGCCTTCATTCCCGGCGTACGGACCGCCGGCATTCGGAACCGGTGCCGAGTTGTGCTTGGTGATGACCCGCATCTGGTCGGCGCTGCTGAACTGCGTCTGGAGCTTCACGTAGATGGTGCGTGCATCGACGATCTGGACGAAGTCGGCCGAGGTCCCCGACCCGAAATCGAACTCTCGTGAGGGGACCGAGCCCGGGTAGTTGGTCGCCGTCGCTCCGAGGTAATCGCTGTTCACGAGGCGCGGACGCGCGACGATCACTCCGAGGATGTCCTGGGAGAACTTCCATGTGCCTTCACGATTCGGGTTTCCGCCGCACGCGCCGACGTTGCTGTCGAGAAAGTGACTGTCGACCACTGTGCCGGCCGGGATCGCGAGGCCCCCGGCGGGACCATTGGCCGAGTACGAGCCGATCGCGTTGTAGTCGACCCGCACGTCGCTGCCCAAGGTGACGCCCTGGCGCTCGTCGAAGGTGAAGACCTTGTCGGGCGAACACAGTCCCGACTGCAAGACGTCGGTCGGTGGGCTGATCTTGAGGAGATTGCCTGACGTCACCGTGACGTTGGCGGAAACCGGCGCGCCGATCCCGACTATCGCGACGACCACCGCCAAGGTTGCGACGAATATCCGGAACGTTCGTGCCGATCCATGTGCCATGAGGAGTCCTCTGCGTCATGAGGAGGCGCGCGGAGTCGAAACTCGCTGCACCTTCCCTGCCCGGTGCGACACCTGCCTGTCGCAATTGCCTGCCGCGGTCCCCGTCAGAGACGAGGAACCGCCGTTGCCACTGTCGCGCGGACACCGACAAATCGGAACCCCCATGTTCTGGGGGATTTCACCGCGGCGCGGGCGGGCGACAGACGTCGTGATCGCGGTCCACCGGGAGCACTCGCCGGGGAGGCGTCAGACGCGCGCGGCCATGACCCCGAGCCGGCCCTGATGCGACATCAACGACCATCGGGAGAGGGACGACAGCGCGGAGCCGATCGACGCGAACGACCCGATCGAGAGCACGGAGAGGAACGATCCGGCGGAACCGATGGAGAGGACGGCCCCGACGGAGCCGATCGACAGGATCGATCCCTTCGAACCGATCGACAGGATGGAATCCTCCGACCACAGGGACCACCGTGACCGGGCGCTCGTCATGCCGCCACGGTCGCACGCGCGCGGCATTGACGGCAAGGACACATCCGCGTCAGGTGCTCGGCGCACGACACCGGGTAGGTCGCCGATGACGAACACCGAGCCCTCACCCTCGACCCAACCATCGGCTACCAACCCCGCCACAAAACAAGAAACCCCCGAACCGCAGGTTCGGGAGTTTCCGATGTCTTGAGACATCACATGGTGCGCTCGGAGGGAATCGAACCCCCAACCTTCTGATCCGTAATCAGATGCTCTATCCGTTGAGCTACGAGCGCAGGGCCGGGAGTCTACGGGATCCCACGGGCCGAGGTCCGAGCGATCCGCCGCGGCGGGTGTGTGCGCTCGTGCGACGATGAGGGGAATGACCGAGTCCGCCGAGGCCATCACACCCCCAACGCGGGCGGCCAAGCTCATGGGGGCGGCCACGCTGGCGTCCCGGGGCATCGGATTCATTCGCATCGGCGTCGTGGCCGCGGTCCTCGGCACCACTCCCTTGGGCGACACCTACCAGTCGTCGAGTGCAGTCTCGAACGTGCTCTTCGAGCTCCTCGCCGCCGGCGCACTCTCGGCGGTGCTCGTGCCCACGTTCGTCCGCCACATCGAGCTCGAGGACGAGCAGGAAGCCGAGCGCCTCGCGTCCAACGTGCTCGGCCTGGCCCTCGCGGTGCTGGCCGTCATCGCTCTGGTCGGCTTCGCGTTCGCGCCGCAGATCGGGCGACTCATCGCGAGCGGATCCACCAACCCGATCCAGCGCGCGCACAAGGCGCAACTCGCCACCTACCTCACCCGCTTCTTCGTCTTCCAGGTGCTGCTCTACGCCCTGGGAACCGTCGCCACTGCGGTCCTCTACGCCAAGCGCCGGTTCGTGGCCACCGCGATGGCGCCGATCGCCAACACGATCGCGGTCGTCGGTTCGCTCATCATGTTCCGCGTCCTCGCCGGACCCCATCCGGGGCTGGTCCTCACCCAGGCGGAGAAGCTGACCCTCGCCCTCGGCGGGATGCTCGGGGTGATCGGCTTCGTCGGGGTCCCCGCCGTCGCGCTGGCCCGCACGGGCTTCAAGCTCCGGCCGCGCATCGGCCGGCCGGATCGTGAACTGACCAACCTGCTCAAGCTCTCCACGTGGGCGGTACTGCAACACGGCGGCATCGGCATCCTCCTGGGCGCGGCCATCGCGATGGGCAATCAGGTCAAGGGCGGCGGCGGGGTGGTGGCGTACCAGTTCGCGTTCGTTGCGATCATGGCCCCCTACGCAATCCTCGCCCAGCCGGTCCAGACCACGATCCAACCCGAGTTGAGCAACGACGCCGACCGCGGCAACTTCGCCCGGTTCGCCACGCAGCTCCGATGGGCGCTCGACAACATGGCCGTGCTCGTGATCCCGGTCTCGGTCGCGATGGTCGCCCTCTCCCTGCCGGCGATGCGCGTGGCTGCGTTCGGCGCGAGCAAGGGCGGCGCCGGCCTGCTTGCGGCTGCACTCGCGTCGCTCGCGCTCGGCCTCTTCCCGTACAGCGCATTCCTCCTCTTCGCCCGAGCGAGTTACGCGCTCGGTGACAGCAAGACGCCGGCGATCATCGCCTTGGTCACCGCGCTCATCGGTGCGGCGGCGATGTTCGGCATCGGCGCGTTCGTCCATGGCGACGCGCTGGTGGGCGCGCTCGGCATCGGCCACACCATCGCCTACACCCTGGGTGCGGTCGCGATGGGCGTGGCCTTGCGCCGGAAGCTCGGCCATCCGATCTTCCCACTCGCCCTCCCGCGCACCGCACTCATCGCCGGGACGCTCGCGTTCGCCGCGTGGGTCGTGCACCAGGAGATCGAACCGAAGGGACGCGGTGAGGCGCTGTTGTTCCTTGCGGTCGTGGGTGTCGTCGGCGGCGGGCTGTACGTCACCGCGTTGCGGGCGATCCGGCGCCGGCTCCAGGAACTCCCGCCGGCCGTTGATCTCGCCACCGATCCCGACACCGCACTCGACGCCTGACCCGGCACGCGACGCACGACTACGCGGCGGGTAACCACCGCGGCCGGGCGATCTTCGCGACGTCGAGCATCGCGGCGAGTCGTTGGTTCGGCTCGACGAAGCGCTCGCGTAGATCGACGAGCACCGGTTCCGGAACCGCCGAGTTGTCGATCGCGCGACCGTTCAGCGCGAAGTACGCCGAGCGCATCACGCGCTTCACCGCCGGCAGCCGCCGGAGCAGTCGCTCCGCGCCGTCGTTGAACGCGAGCGCCACCCGTTGCAACCGCGCATTCTTGAACGAGGTCGTGCGATTCTCGGATCGCAACCCGGTCTCCTCGAGCGGCGCGGGATCGAGCCCGAGCCAGCGGACCACCTCGGCCAGGGTCGAGGCACCGTCGGCCACCAGGTCCTCGAAGTAGAGGACCTTCACCGCCTCCGGTCCGAGCACGTCGAACCAGTCCTGCAACCAATCGGCGTAGCAACCGCCCCGCACGGCCATGAACCGCTCGTTGCGCGGATCGTCGAAATCGCGGTCGGTCAAAGCGTCGGCCTGGCGGAGATACTCCTCGATCTCGAGTTCCTGGGGGAGTCGCAACCGCACCTTCTGGTACTCGAAGAACGAGATGGCGCGCGCAACGGGCTCGCGCAGCACGAGCACCACACGCGGGTTCGCCAGCATCGATCGCATCGCGTGCGCCACCGCGGCGCCGCCGTAGAAATAGGACGGTGTGGCTTCGAGCCGCACCGGTCGGTCGCCTGCCGCGAAGTAGTCGTCCCAGATGGCGACCGGCTTGAGCGGCTCGCCGTAGCGAGCCGGGAGGAAGTAGCGGGTTTCCTTGATCGCCGACGGGACGACATCGGGGTGCTCGGCCAACGACACGTACAACGACGTCGTGCCCGCCTTGTTCACTCCCGCGATGATCGCGTCGACCGGTTCCACCGGCGCATTGTAGGGACCGCGCTCAGATGGCCTTCGTGAGGAGGAGCACCAAGGCGACGGCCGCGATACCGATCCGGTACCAGCCGAAGATGGCAAGAGTGTGACGTTGGAGATACGTCACCATCCACCGCACCGAGACGACCGCGGCGAGGAACGCCACGACGAGGCCGATGAGCGGGGTCAGCAGGCCGAACGAGTCGACCATGAGTGATCCGTCCTTCACCACCGAATACGCGGTGGCTGCCCCGAGGGTCACGACGCCGAGGAGGAACGAGAACTCGATCGCAGCCGACATCGAGAGGCCGAGGAACAGTGCGGCGACGATGGTCACCAGACTGCGACTCGTCCCCGGCCAGAGCGCGGCGACCTGCGCGACCCCGATCACCACCGCGTCGCGCGTGGTGATGGTCTCGATCGCCCGTCCGTCCTTGCGGTTGATGAGGCCACGGGCAACGAGCACGAGGATCAGGACACCGCCGACGGCCCACGCCGCGATCACCGGACCCACACCGAAGAGATGCTGCTTGATGACCTTCTCGCCGATGAGACCGACGGCGGCCGCGGGCACGAACGCCACGGCCAGCGCGAGGAGCAGGTGCCGGCCGTCCTCGCTCTTCTTCGTGATGCCTTCGATCATCGTCACGAAGCGGTGGCGGTAGAGGCCGAGGACCGCCACGATCGCTCCTGCCTGGATCGCGATCTCGTAGGACTTCAGGGCATCACCTGCCTTCCCGGCACCCGTTTGCAATCCGAGGATCCGGGACGTCAGGAGCAGGTGACCCGTCGACGAGATCGGCAGGTATTCGGTGATCCCCTCGACCAGACCGAGCACCGCGGCCTGGCCGACGCCGAGGGAGACGTGCGCTGCCGCGAGCAGCGGTATCGCGAAGGCCGGGCTGGCTGCGAACACCAGGATCGCGGCGACGAGCACCGGCGCCCCGACGAGACGACGGGCGACGCGAGCCGACCCGAGTCGTGCAACGGCGATGGACATGACTACCTCGAGATCTCGAAGGTGATGCCGAGCGCGGGGAGCAACTCGACGCACGTGTTGTCTTCGGCGTACCGCTTGCCCTGGAGGTTCCAGAGGTGGACCGGCGCCGAGCCGGTGGGGAACGGACCCCAGTGCCAGGTTCCCTGATGCAACGCGAACCCGTCGAGCGGGGCGAGCGCGAACGCGCGGACCGCATCGAGATCAGCAGGTGTCGCGAACGAGACCGCAGGTGGAGCGACGACGACCACGGAGTCGACGTCGAGCACGAGCAGGGTCTGAGTGTGGGTGGCGTGCCGGTAGAAGCGGTCGCACACCATCCGGTCCTCGACCCGTGCCACTTCGTCGGCAGCATGGCTGATCACGTTCACGTGTGCATCGCCCCACTCGAACTCGTAGGTGAAGGTCGCGTCGCGAGGGTCGGTTTCGGCGACGGGGAGCCATCCGAAGGGTGCCCAGCGGTCTGCCGTCAACGGCTCGGCTGTCAACCGTCGGACACCACCAGCCACCCGTCCGCCCCTTTTCACTGATCTACGCTTCCCGGCAAAGCCCGCAAGTGTACGGCCTGTTTTGGCCATCCTTTTCACCCGGGAGGACCCATGGACGTTCGTTCGATCGAGGATGTCGCACCCGTGGTCGAGCACAACGGCACCGTCCCGGTGTGGTGGTTGGTGAGTCCGCGGGAGATGCACGCCATCACGGCCGGCGGCCATCTGGAACTGGTGAGCGAGTTCGAAGTGGCTGGTGGCGGCCTCGTGGACCCACACTCGCATCCCACCCACGAGTTCTATTACGTGACCGCGGGCAAAGGGATCATGACGATCAGCGGTGAAAGTCGCGAGATCAGCCAGGGCGACCTGGTCCACATCCCGCCCGATGCTGTGCACAGCCTGAAGCCGGTGAGCGACCACGCACCGATCCACTGCTTCTGCTTTGCCGTCGGCGTCCCCGACGCCGCACCCGTCGACTACACGAACCACTGATGGGGCGCGTCCTCGTGACCCGTCGGCTTCCGGCCGGCGGCCTCGACCCGCTCATCGACGCCCGTCATGAGATCGTCCAGCGTGACGACGACACGCCGTTCACCCCGAGGGAGCTGACCGCGGCCGCCACCGACGTCGACGCCGTGGTGTGCGTCCTCACCGACTGCATCGACGCCGACCTCTTCGCGGCCGCGGGTGACCGTCTCCGCGTGGTTGCCAACGTGGCCGTCGGGTTCGACAACATCGACGTCGCCACCGCGCATGCGCACGGCGTGACCGTCTGCAACACGCCCGGGGTGCTCGACGAAACCACCGCGGACCTCGCGTTCCTGCTCATGCTCGCGGCGAGCCGGTTGGCCCACGACGCCGAACACGATCTCCGCACCGGCGCGTGGACGGGCTGGACCATCAACCAGTACCTCGGACGTGACATCCACGGCGCAACACTCGGACTCGTCGGCTACGGACGCATCGGACAAGCGGTCGCGCGGCGCGCGACCGGATTCGGCATGTCCGTCCTGCACCACACCCGCACCGACACCGGTGCGACCGGATGGGTCGACGATCTCGATCGCCTGCTCGCCGAGTCCGACGTCGTCTCGCTGCACGTGCCGCTGACCGAGGCGACCCGTCACCTCATCGGGGCTCGGGAGTTGGCGCTGATGAAACCATCGGCCGTGCTGGTGAACACCGCACGCGGTCCGGTCGTCGACGAGGCTGCGTTGGCCGCCGCGCTCGGTGACGGCACCATCTTCGCCGCGGGAATCGACGTGTTCGAACGGGAACCGATCGTCCACCCCGACCTGCTCGTGGCTCCGCGCGCCGTGCTGTTGCCCCACATCGGCTCGGGGTCGGTGGCCACCCGTACCCGCATGGCCCAGGTCGCCTCCGAGAACGTCGTCGCGGTCCTTGCCGGGCTCACACCCCTGAACGCCGTCTGACGCCTTTTCGGTCGCTCCGCTCGTACTCCTGACGGTCATGCCCTCATAGGGCTCGCTCCGCGACTGCTCGCCTCGGCAAGCTCCGGCTCGGTCGTACGTGAGTTGAGGCGAAACCTCAACCAGCGAGGTCCGATTCGAGCAACGTGGCGAAGGTGACGATGTCGGCGGTGGTGGTGTCGAACGACGTCATCCAGCGGACCTCGTCGCGCGACTCGTCCCACGGCCAGAAGAAGGACTCGGCCTGGAGCCGCGCGATGGAGTCGTGCGGGAGCGTGGCGAACACGCTGTTGACCACCGGCTCACGCGTCAGCGTCACGCCGGGGATGTCGCGCACCGCGTCGGCGAGTCGACGAGCCATCTGGTTGGCGTGGTGAGCGTTGCGCAACCACAGGTCGTCGGTGAGCAGCGCTTCGAACTGCGCAGCGACGAAGCGCATCTTCGACGGCAACTGCGTGGCCTGCTTGCGGATGAACTTGGCGTTCGTGGCGAGCGCCGGGTCGAGGAAGACCACCGCCTCCCCGTACATCATCCCGTTCTTCGTCCCACCGAAACTCATGACATCGACACCGGCATCGATCGTCACCGCACGGAGGTCGCACTCCAACGCCGCGATCGCGTTCGCGATCCGCGCGCCGTCGAGGTGCACGCGCATCCCGGCCGCGTGGGCCGCCGCGCAGAGCTCGGTCAGTTCGCCCGGCGAGTACAACGTGCCCGACTCGGTGGATTGGGTGACCGACGCGACGGTGACCTGGGCGTGGTGCTCGTCGCCCCGGCCGGCCTGACTGCGCTCGATGTCGGCCACGGTGAGCTTGCCGTCGGTCGCCGGGAAGGTGAGCAGCTTGGAGCCGGTGAGATGTTCCGGCGCGCCGCACTCGTCGACCGCGATGTGCGCAGTGTCGCAGCAGACCACGGCGTCCCACGGGCGCAGGAGCGACTGGAGCGCCACGACATTGGCGCCGGTGCCGCCCCACACCAGACACACCTCGATGGGAGCCCCGAACGCAGAGCGGAACCGCTCGGTGGCGCGCGCCGTCCAGGCATCGGAGCCGTAGGCGAGGGCGTGATCGGTGTTGGCGGCGACCACCGCCTCCATGACGACAGGGTGGACGCCCGAAGCGTTGTCCGACGCGAAGCTCCGCACGGTTCGCGGTTCAGTCACCGTCGCCGATGCGGACCGGCGTGGTGTCCAGTTTCAACAGCTTCACGGTGGTCTTCCCGCCGCGAAGCGACTCGAGCATCGCCCGTTCGTTCCGGGTCCGCAGGGCAGCTTGTTCGAGGACGGTGTCGAGGTGTTCACCCGGCACGACCACCACACCGTCGGCGTCACCGACGACCCAGTCGCCGCGCACCAGTGACGCCCCACCACACCGGATCGGCACGTTCACCGCTCCGGGCTGGTTCTTCGATGCCCCGCGCAGGGCGATGGTCGACGCGAACACAGGGAACGCGAGCGTCTCGATCGCAATGATGTCCCGGACGCCGCCATCGATGATGAGCCCTTCGATGCCGCGGGCACGGGCACCCGTGGTGAGCACCTCACCCCAGTAGCCGTAGTCGGGCAATTCGCCGACGTCGACGACGAGGACGCTTCCAGCCGGTGCCTCGGCGGCCGCAACGTGGATGGCGAGGTTGTCACCCGGGGTGCAGCGCACGTTGTAGGCCGGGGCCGCGATCCGCGCCCCGGGCCATGCCGGTGCGATCCGCGGGGCCATGATCCGCGCCCCCGACTCACCCAACGTGGCCGAACCGAACTCGCCGAGCCAGGCTCTGATCTCAGCGTATGTCGGCATGTGGTGGTCCTTCGCGTCTGACGCCTGCTCCAACGGTGGCGGAGGGAGAGGGATTTGAACCCTCGAGGAGGCTTAACACCCCCTACTCGCTTAGCAGGCGAGCACTTTCGGCCACTCAGTCATCCCTCCGAGTGGCTCGGAAGTATACGGACCTCCACTCCATATCCCGATCGCAGCGGGGGATTGGTCCGATTCACCGCCTGATCACACGGTGCGATCGCCGAGATGACCGCCGACGTGACCGATCACCACGCGCCGGTGCGCGGCGTCGAGGTAGCAGTAGATGCGGAGGATCTGTCGTCCGGCACGCCGGATGTGCGGTCCGAGCATGATCGTGTGACCGTCGTAGCGGCGTTGGTACTCCGGGGCGAACTTCTGGCGGGCGTCCTCGGAGATGTCACGCGCCCAGTCGAGACCACGCCGGCGAGCCTCGGCCGAGAAGTCACCCCGAAGTGAATCGGCGGCCCAGTCGGCGGCCACCGCGTCGAGCCGGACGAGGTCCGCCCACGCGAGGTCGGCTCGGTCGTAGTGCCACGTCCGCGCCGAGCGTTCCGCCTCGGGCAACACCACGAGATGCGGAAGGCGAGACTTCGCGAGGCGAACCGCATCGGTCAGGGATCGGACGTCCTGATGCGCGGCCGGCGAATCGGCCGGGCGGGTGGCGAGTTGCAGGTAGGCGTTCTCGGCCCGGACCCGCAGTTCGTGCTCCCGCTCGAGGACCTCCTCGAGCCGATACACCTCGTCGTCGGCGCGGCGCAGCTCCCGCTGGTACTCGTCGACCAACTCATGGGCGACCGCCCGATCTTCCACCACCGCGGTCTGCAATCGCGCCAACTCGGCGCGCCGTACTGCCGATTCCTGCGCGCTCCCGGCGCGTGCGAGTTTCGCGACCTCGGGATCGTCGTCGATGCGCAGCGCGGCCGCGTCTTCCACGAGCGTCCGGAGCTGCTCCACCACGCGCGCACGCGGACCGTCGGGTCCCGAGACGTCCTCGGCCCGCCAGCGCGGGTGACGGTCCGGCGCGTCACCGGAGCGCCAGTCGGGCCAGAGCAACCGGACGCCGCCCGGTTCGACTGCACGCCCCGATCCCAGCTCACGGGCCGCCGCGGTAATCGCCGCTTCGTTCACCAGGACCACCACGTGCGCGAGGCCCACCAGCGCCCGGGCCACCCCCGCCACGTCGGCCGGCACCCGACCCCCACGATCCGCAGCGACGAGCACCACCGGGAGGC
>JBBQXR010000084.1:0-10653 GCA_038209455.1 Acidimicrobiia bacterium | reverse complement strand
GACGCTCATGAGCGCGGACGAGTTGGTGGGGGAGCTACGCGAGCTGACCAAGAAGTTGCTCGAGTACGGAGCGCGGGCACCGAAGGAACTGATGCTGTTCGTCAAGAACATGATGTTCCTCGACGGCGCGACCGCGACCCTCGCGCCCGACCTCGACATCCTCGGCGAGATCGCCCACGTCTACCTGTACTTCCAGGCGCAGTACGGCGACCAGATCGCGATCGACCTCGGCCTCGATGCCACCCCCGACCTCGACCTGGTCTCGGTGAAGGCCAGCCTCGGCGTCGGCGACGAGTGGGGCGACTCGCTCACCTACGCCCAAGTCCGCGAACGCCGCGAGCTCATCCGCAAGCGCATGCAGGACCGCAAGAAGTAACCCGGACCGTCAGTTCGGGCGGTCTGCCGCGACGTCGTGAACCGCTCGGCGTGCTTTCGATGTGCGGATGTCCGCACTGACACTGATATCCGCACATCGAATGCCGAACGGGGTGGGTGACAGCACCGATCCACGGGGTCTCGGTTGCATCTATTCTCATCGCCGACTCCCGAGCCGGAGCGCAGCGGAGGCGAGCAGTCGCGCAGCGAGCCCCACGTCAGGCATGACCGTCAGGAGCGCGAGCGGAGCGACCGAACTTATGCCCGAACTTCCTGAGATGCAGGCGCTGGGTGAGCGGCTCTTCGAGTTCCTCGGCGGGGCCACGTTCACGCGGCTCGACCCCTTGGGATTCTCGGCGCTGAAGACGGTGACGCCGCCACCGGAAGCCCTGATCGGTTCACACCTCACGGCGGTGACCCGCCGGGCCAAGTACCTGCGCTTCGTGACCGACGGCGACGCCGCCCTCGTGTTGCACCTGTCGCAGGCCGGACGGCTCGACGTCGAGACCCCGCCGAAGCGAACCAAGCCGAAGGGCTCGGCATTGCGGATGCACTTCGACGGCGACCGCGCGGTGCTGGTCCGGGAGTTCGGTCACGAACGCAAGGTGGCGTGGTGGGTCCTCGCCGCCGACGACGAAGGTCCCGTGGTCGGGCTCGGGCCGGAGCCGGATTCGGACGAGTTCGAGACGTTGATCCTGACGAGCGGCGACAAGCGTCGGATTCACACGTTGTTGCGCGATCAACGCACGGTCGCGGGCATCGGACGGGGGTACGCGAACGACGCGCTCCACCGGGCCCACGTCTCGCCCTACGCCACGATGGCGAAGCTGTCACCCGATGCCCGCCGCCGCTTGGTGGATGCGATCCGGGTGACCATGACCGAGGCATTGGCGAGCGAACGCCAGCGTCAGGGCGGTCTCTCCGCGTCGAAGCTCGGCGACCGGTTCCGGGTCCACAATCGCCACGGCCTGCCGTGCCCTGAGTGTGAGACGCCGCTGCGCCGGGTGTCGTTCGAGAGCCACGAGATCACGTACTGCCCGACGTGCCAGACCGAGGGAAAGATCCTGGCCGACCGGCGGATGTCGCGCCTCGTGAAGTAGCGACGCCCGTGAGGTCAGACGGTTCTCGTAGTGTGCGGGTCGTGATCGTGATCGCGTTCGGAGCAACGCTGGCGTCAATCCCGAGCCCGGAGGACGGGGTCATCCACCTCGGTCCGGTGCCGCTCCACATGTACGGGTTGATGATCGCCCTCGGAGTGGTGGTCGCTGCTCGCGTCGGTCGGGTCCGGTACGTGAAGCGTGGCGGCGACGGTGACGCGTTCGACTCGGCGGCGTTCTGGGCCGTCGTCGGCGGCGTGATCGGCGCGCGGCTGTACCACATCGTCACCGACTACCAACTCTTCGACGGCCACCCCGAGCGCATGATCCAGATCTGGCGCGGGGGGCTCGGTATCTGGGGCGGCGTGGTCGGCGGGGCGTTGGCGGTGTTCCTCGTCGCGCGGAAACGTCACATGAAGTTCGGCGTCGTTGCCGACTGCATCGTCCCGGGTCTCGCGTTCGCACAGGGCATCGGACGCTGGGGCAACTACTTCAACCAAGAACTGTTCGGCGGTCCCAGCACGCTGCCGTGGGCGGTCGAGATCGACCGGGCGCACCGGCCGGCGGGCTACACGCAGTACTCCACGTTCCAGCCCACCTTCCTCTACGAATCGCTGTGGTGCATCGCGCTGGGGTTCGCCCTCATCGCGATCGACCGGAAGTTCAAGCTCGCGCGCGGCCAACTCTTCGCGCTCTACGCCGCGGGCTACACGGCGTTCCGGTTCGTGATGGAGGAGATGCGGATCGATGAGGCGCACACGATCGGTCCGCTCCGTATCAACGCGTGGGTGAGCATCGGCGTGTTCGTCTCATCGGTGATCGTGTTCGTGGTACTCGGCCGGGTGGGCTCCCGTGACACGAGTGCGGCGCCGGCCGACGAGGACGGGTCAGCGGGGGAGTCGGAACTCGACGACAGTCCCGCGGTCGAGGTCTGAGACCAGGCTCACCGAACCGCCGTGGGCGCGGATCGCGTCCTCGACGATCGCGAGTCCGAGACCCGAGCCACCGTGTTCACGGGTCCGGGCCGGATCAGCCCGCACGAACCGTTCGAACGCGCGCCGTGCCGTCTCCGGGTCCATGCCCGGCCCCTGATCGGCGATGGTGATGGTCACATCGTCGTCGCCGCCGGAGATGGCGAGGGTGATGGCCGACTGCACCGGGGTGTGGACGAGCGCGTTGTTCACGACGTTGGCGAGGACCTGGCGGAGCAAGTGCTCGTCGCCCGCGATCGTTGCGGTCGGATCGCCCTCGACCTGGACCGTCCGCTGGGGCTGGATCGCGAGCGCATCGGCGGCGGCGTCGTCGGCGAGGGTGCGCAGGTCGACGGGATGGGACTCGATCGGGCGCGCCTGGTCGAAGCGGGCGAGGGTGAGGAGTTCGTCGATGAGCTTCGCCATGCGGACCGATTCCTGACCGGTCCGGCGCATGGCGTCGTCGAGCTGGTCGGAGCCGGAGAGCGCGCCGGCCGAATAGAGCTCGGAGTACCCGCGGATGGTCTGGACCGGCGTCCGCAGCTCGTGGCTCGCGTCACCGACGAAGCGACGGAGCCGTGCATCGGTCTCGGCGCGTTGCGCGAACGATTCCTCGAGGCGGCCCAGCATGTTGTTGATCGCGGCGCTGAGGTCACCCGCCTCGGTGCCCTTGGCGGCTTCGGGCACCCGCCGGGTGAGGTCGTCGTCCGCGATGGTCACCGCGGCCGTCGCCATGCGCTGGAGCGGCCGCACGCCGAGGCGGATCACCCACCACGCCACGAGGCCGAGCACCACGAGCACCACGCCGGCGACGGCGAACGCGATGATGGCGAGTTGATTGGTCGACGAGTCGACCGCGGTGAGCGGGGATGCCAACACGAAGGTGTCGCCGCTCGTCGGATCGGTCCGGGCCATCACGCGGTAGCGAAGGCTCGTCTGTTTCGCGTCGACGGTGTACGGGCGCGGGGTCGTCACCGCCGCGGCGGCGAGCGCACGGCTCGCGTCGAGTGCCGGGGGAGCGAGCGCCTTCCGGGAGACGTTGGGCCTGCCGACGACGATCACCTGGTTCGGAGTCCGGATGATCGCCACGTAGAACTCGTTGAAGCCACGCGGGCGGCCGTTGTCGGGACGCGGTTGGGTGGGGTCGTTGGGATCGGATCGGAAGCGCCCGAGCGGACCGAAGCCGCGGTCGAACGGCCGTGACGCGTCGACGAGTCGACTGTCCACCTGGTCGACGAGGCGTTGCTCGGCGAGACGCGTCGTGAGGAACGCACCGCCGAGGACCACGACCGCCACCAGTCCCACCGCGAGGAGCACCCGCGCGCGGAGTGACACCGCTAACCGGCTCGCAACGTGTAGCCGACACCGCGGACGGTCTGGATCAGGCGCGGTTCGGTGGTGTCGATCTTGCGCCGGACGTATCCGATGTAGGTCTCGACGATGCGGCCGTCACCATCGAAGTCGTATTGCCACACGTGGTCGAGAATCTGCGCGCGCGAGAGCACCCGGCCCTGGTTCGCGAGCAGGAACCGCAGCAGGTTGAACTCGGTCGGCGTCAGCGGGATGTCCACGCCCGCGCGGGTGACACGGTGGGCGTCGTCGTCGAGTTCGAGATCGGCGCATTTGAACTGCGTGCCGAGCTGTTCGCCACCGGAGCGACGCAACACCGCCTGCACTCGCGCGACCAGTTCCTCGAGGCTGAACGGCTTGACGAGGTAGTCGTCGCCGCCGGTCGTGAGCCCGCGCACCTTGTCGCTCGTGTCGTCTCGAGCGGTGAGGAAGATGATCGGGGTCTTCACGTATTCGGCGCGCAGCCGCCGGCACACCTCGAAGCCGTCGAGGTCCGGCATCATGACGTCGAGCAGGATCAGGTCTGGCCCGAGTTCCTTGGTACGGCTCAGCGCGTCGCGTCCGTTGGCTGCGGTCTCGACCTCGAACCCGGAGTGCGCGAGCGCGGCGGCGAGCATCGTGCGCAGGTTCTCCTCGTCGTCGACGAGGAGCAACGTCTCCCCGCTCATGTCTTTGCCCCCGCGGGGCTCAGGTCATAGATCGTCACGCCGCTCACGGTACGCGACGTGAAGTTGGTCTGGACCCACTGCGAGATGGTGCTGCCCGTCCCGCTGCGGCCGCCGCCCGGAACCCCGAAGTTCGAGGCGATGAAGTAGTGGACCTTGCCGGCCCGCACGTACTGCTGGAACCGGGCGAGCGTCGGCGTCGGGTCCGAGCCGTTGAACCCGCCGATGGCCATGATCGGTTCACCGCTCGCGAGTTGGAATCCGGCCCCGTTGGTGGCGCCGATGGTGGCGGCCGCCCATCGGTACCCGCCGGTCCGGGCGTGCTCGAGGAGCGTGGTGACCGCCTTCCCGGGAGTGGGTGAACCGAAGATCCCGCCGCCGCGTCCTGCGCCACCACCGGGGGCGCCGCCGAACCGGCCACCAGGCCTGCCGCCGAACTGACCGCCGTTGAACCCCGGCGGGGGACCGGCAAAGCCGCCGTTGGTGCCGCCGCCGAACTGCGGACCACCAGGGAATCCGCCACCGATCTGTCCGCCCTGGGGCAACTGGCCCCGGCCGCCGAACGCGCGCGCGCCGGCACCGAACCGGCCGCCGGCGCCACCGAAGCCTCCACCACCGGTCGTCGCGGGACCCGAAGTCGGCAGTGGTCCGCTGTGGACGGCGCGGGCGGTGGTCACGCTCGCGGCGACCGGTCCGGCGAGGCCGAGCACGATCGCGCCGCCGGCGACGAGCGCCGCGACCGGGCGCCGTGACGACGTGAACGCGAGGCCGATGGCGACCGCGATACCGCCGGCGATCAGCGCGTCGGAGAGTTGCGGGTGCCACTGCGGGGAACGGTCGAGGAGTCGCAGCCCCCACCACACCGTCAACCCGAGGACGGCGACCATCGACACGCGCGACCACCACTCCCACCTGCGCTGCCACAACAGATGGGTTCCGACGCCGACGAGCGCGCCGATCGCCGGTGCGAGCGCCACCGCGTAGTACTCGTGGATGATGCCCTTGCCGAGGCTGAAGGCGATGCCGGTCACGAGGAGCCAACCGCCCCAGATCACGAGGGCCGCGCGGCCGCGGTCGGTCCGGGCGCGACGGGCCGTGATCACGAGACCGATCGCGAGCAGGGCGAGTGCGGCGGGCAGGAGCCACGAGGCCTCGCCGCCGAACTGCGAGTTGAACATGCGGGTCCAGCCCGTCGGACCCCACCGCCCGGTGGTTCCCGGACCGCCGGGCGCAGCACCGACGCTGCCCGTCTCGTTGCCCGAGAGGCGGCCGAAGCCGTTGTACCCGAGGAGCACGTCCCAGAAGGTGTTGTTGGTGGAGCCACCGATATAGGGACGGCTGGCTGCCGGCGTCAGGACGACGATCGCGATCCACCAGCCGGCGCCGACGACCATCGCGATCGCCATCACGAACCCCTGGCGGATGCGCCGCCAGATCGTGCCCGGTGCCGCAAGGAGATAGGCAGCCCCGAAGCCGGGGATGACGAGGAACGCCTGGAGTTCCTTGGCGAGGAACCCGAACCCGAGCGCGAGGCCCGTGAGGATCACCCACTTCGTGCGGCCGTCCTCGATGGCCCGGGTCAGCCAGTACGCGCCGAGCACGAGACAGAGCATGAGGAGCGCGTCCGGGTTGTTGAACCGGAACATCAACGTGGCGACCGGCGTGCACGCGAACACCGCGCCGGCCAGGAGGCCCGCCGCGGGACCGAACCAGCGGCGGATGGTGAGGTACAGGACCCCGACGGCGGCCACGCCTTCGATGGCCTGGGGCACGAGAATGCTCCACGAGTTGACGCCGAAGATCCGCGCGGTGACGACTGCTGGCCACAGGCTCGCGGGGGTCTTGTCGACGGTGATGAAGTTGGACGCGTCACTCGAGCCGTAGAAGAACGCTTTCCAACTCTTCGTTCCGGCCTGCACGGCCGCTGCGTAGAACGAGTTGCCGAACCCCGAGGTACTGAGCCCCCAGAGGTACAGCACGCCGGTCGCGGCGAGGAGCGCGAGCAGCGCAGGCCGTACCCATGCGGGGTCGTCGAGGTTGCCGCGCCAGACGCGGGCCGACGCCGAAGGGCGGGCGGCATGGGGCGACGGTCGGGCCGGCTCCGGCGCGAGCCGGGCGTCGGTCGTCGGATCGAGCGTGGACGTCATGAGACCTGCTTCGTCGGAATCGTGCGGTTGAGGAGGAGGAAACGCAGGACGCTGGCGCACGCCCAGGTGAGACAGAGCGCGGCAACTTCGGCAACCACGCCGCCACCGAGCGCACCGACGACCAGCAGTGCGCCGCTCGTGAGGGCGAGTGCACTGACATAGATGCCGGTGGCTCGCCGCCATCGGGGCCGCGCCGCTCGGTAGGTGAAGCGGGCGTTCAGCCAGGTGTTGGCCGCGACCGTCGCGGTGACGGCGAGGAGGTTCGCCACGATCGCCCCGACCGCCGTGCGCAGCGCGAGGAACATGACGAGTGAGGCGACCGTGCTCAACGCGCCGATCGCCCCGAAGCTCACCAGCCGGCGACCGAAGTCGTCTGCCGGGACCGAGCGCGGATGGGTGAACGTCACGTGGCCGCGACCGGTCGCGAACGTCCGGGCGACCCGGAACGCGCCGAGGAGGTCGTCGCGCGCGGTGCGCGAGATATCGACGCGGCTGTCGGGGTCGTCGACCCAATCGACGGGCACCTGATGGATCCGCAGCCCGTTGCGCTCGGCGACGAGCAGCAACTCGGTGTCGAAGAACCATCCCTCGTCCTCGACGGTCGGGAGCAACTCCCGCACGACCTCGGTGCGCGCGGCCTTGAACCCGCATTGCATGTCGCGGACCTGCGTGGCGAACATCGTTCGGAGGATCAGGTTGTAGGTACGGGAAATGAACTCGCGCTTCGGACCGCGAGCGACCGACGCGCCGGCTACGAGCCGTGATCCGATCGCGATGTCGGAATGCCCCGAAGCGAGTGGGGCGATCATCGGCAGGAGGGCATCGAGGTCGGTCGAGAGGTCGATGTCCATGTACGCGACGACCGGACTCGCGCTCCCGGTCCAGGCCGCGCGAAGTGCCCGACCGCGACCTTTCTGGTCGAGGTGGAGAAACTCGACGTCGGAGAATCGGCGGCTCAACTCGCGAGCGATCGCAGCCGTACCGTCGGTGGATGCGTTATCGACGATGGTGATGAGCCACGTGAACGGGAAGTCGGCGGCGAGGTAGGCGCGCAGTCGTTCGACGCTGTTCGCGAGCCCACTCGACTCGTTGTACACGGGCAGCACGATGTTCACGACTGCCGCAGTGGGTGGCCGCGCGGTCGCCGGCTCGGAGGGGGTCATGACGTCGGTCATATTCCGGGCATTGTGGAGGCCGAGTCTGAGAGTCTTGCGAGAGGAACGTCAGAATCTCCGCCGGTGCCGCCGATCACCTTGGCGGGCCGGTCTCGGTAACCTGAACCTCCCCCACAGCTGGAGTCCGTGAATGAGCACCACCGCGCCGAACGCCGTTGCCACCGAGGTCGCGGCCCGCGCCGTGAACGCATCGAAGGTCTACGGCGAAGGGGAAGCCGAGGTCCGTGCACTCGACGCGATCTCGGTCGACTTCGCGGCTCACGAGTTCACCGCGATCATGGGTCCGTCGGGTTCGGGGAAGTCGACGTTGCTGCACTGCCTCGCCGGTCTGGACCGCCTCTCGACCGGTCAGGTCTTCATCGGCGACGTGGAGATCAGCGCGTCCAACGAGAAGCAACTCACGTTGATCCGGCGCGACCGCATCGGGTTCGTGTTCCAGTCGTTCAACCTGATCCCCACGCTCAACGCGGAAGAGAACATCACCTTGCCGATGGCGCTCGCGGGTCGCAAGCCCGACCGCGCCTGGTTCGACCAGATCGTGGGCACCCTCGGGATCGGCGACCGGTTGACCCACCGTCCGAGCGAACTCTCGGGTGGCCAGCAACAGCGCGTGGCAGTGGCGCGGGCACTCGTGTCGCGTCCGGACCTGATCTTCGCCGACGAACCGACTGGGAACCTCGACTCTCGCGCCAGCGCCGAGATCCTCAAGTTCATGCGTGATGCCGTGAGCCAACTCGGACAGACGATCGTGATGGTGACCCACGATCCGAGCGCGGCCGGCTACTCGGACCGCGTCGTGTTCCTCGCCGACGGCAAGATCGTCGACGAGATGCGCGAACCGACCGCGGACCGGGTGCTCGATCGGCTCAAGCAATTCGGAGGCTGATGTGCTGAAGCTCACGCTGCGCGGCTTGATCGCGCACAAGCTCCGGTTCCTCCTGACGGGTATCGCCGTCGTCCTCGGCGTGGCGTTCGTCAGTGGGACGCTCGTCTTCACCGACACGGTGAAGAAGACTTTCGACTCGCTGTTCTCCAGCGTCTACGACGGCACCGATGCCTACGTGCGCAGCGCGAACGTGGTCAAGGGCCAGTTCGGCCCCAGTCAACGCGGGCGCATTCCCGAGACGCTCCTCCCCACCGTGAAGGGTGTCGACGGTGCAGCCGATGCCGAAGGCCAGGTGCAGATCCAGAAGGCCCAGTATCTCGACAAGAAGGGCAAGGGGATCGGCGATCCCGGCCAGGGCGCCCCGACGCTCGGGTTCAACTGGAACACCGTCCCGCAACTGAATCCGTTCACGTTGGTGTCGTACGCCGGGAAGTCGTCGCGCGCGCCGTCCGCCGGCCATGAGGTCGTGATGGATCTCGGAACGGCCAAGGCCGAACACTTCAGCGTCGGGGACTCGGTCACGATCAGTTTCAACAACGCGAAGGTGCCCAAGGACGAGTTCACGATCGTCGGAGTGGCGAAGTTCGGCGACTCCGACAGTCCGGCCGGCGCGACCGTCGCGCTGTTCACGTTGCCCGAGGCGCAGCGCGTCAACGGCACACCGGGCCAGCTCGACGGGATCGCGGTCGCGGCCAAGCCGGGCGTGGGCCAGACCGAGCTCGTCGGTCAGATCAAGGCCGCCGTCGACCAGCGCGGCGTGCAGGTCATCACCGGCGCCAAGCTGATCAAGGAACAGCAGAACCAGATCGAGCAGAACCTCGGGTTCTTCACCACGTTCCTGTTGATCTTCGCGATCATCGCCCTGTTCGTCGGGTCCTTCATCATCGTCAATACCTTCTCGATCGTCATCGCCCAACGCACGCGCGAACTCGCCCTCCTGCGCGCGCTCGGCGCGTCGGGTCGCCAGGTGCGGGTGTCGGTCCTCGGTGAGGCCCTGCTCGTCGGTGGGGTGGCGTCGGTCATCGGTGTCGGCTTGGGGCTCGCACTCGCGATCGGGCTCCGCGCGGTGATGGGTGCGTTCGGTTTCAAGGTCCCGACGTCCGACCTCGTGGTGAAGCCGAACACGTTCGTGATCTCGATCGTGCTGGGCGTGTTCGTCACCTTCGCCGCCGCGCTGTTGCCGGCGCGCCGCGCGGCGCGCATCGCGCCGATGGCCGCCCTGCGCGACTCCGCGGTCGAATCCCGCCAACTCGGGCGGCGCACGGCGATCGGCATCGTGGTCGCGGTGCTCGGTGCGGTGCTGCTCCTCGTCGGTCTGTTCGGGGCCAGCAACATCCAGCTGGTCGGTGGCGGGGTGTTCCTCCTGTTCATCGGCGTCGCGGTGCTCGGCCCGGTCATCGCCCGTCCTGTCGGCCGCGCCCTCGGATGGCCGTTGCCGCGTTGGCGCGGCATGCCGGGCCGGCTCGCCCGTGAGAACGCGGTGCGGAACCCGCGCCGCACGGCATCGACCGCCGCGGCCCTGATGATCGGCGTCGCCCTCGTCACCTTCGTAACCGTGTTCGCCGGCTCGTTCACCGCATCCAACAACCAGCTCATCGACCGCCAGTTCCAAGGTGACTTCACCGTCACGGCCGGCGGGGCGGGCGGCGGCGGGGCCGGACGCGGCGGCCTGCCCACCGACCTGACCGAGAAGCTGGCCCGCACCCCCGGGGTCGGCGCGGCCACGCCGGTGCGGGTCGGCGCGGCCCGGGTCGAAGGCCAGGCCGTCCTGATCTACGGGGTCGACGGCCGTGCCCTCGACAAGATCGTCGACGTGAAGGTCACCGCCGGCTCGCTGGCCAGCCTGGGGACCGACGGCATCGCGGTCCGCAAGAAGGTGGCCGACAAGCACTCCTGGACCATCGGCTCCGAGGTGGCCGTGCTCCAGGCCCGCGGCGACGAGCAGCCGTTCACGGTCAAGGCCATCTTCGACACCGACAACCTCACT
>JBBQXR010000083.1:0-10665 GCA_038209455.1 Acidimicrobiia bacterium | reverse complement strand
CGAGACCGCGGCGCGGGTGACGGCCCGTGCGAGGCTGACCGGCGTGACGGAACCGTCAGCAATCGCAGCGGTACGGACGGCCTACGACACCGTCGCGGAGGACTACGCCCAGCTCCTCGCCGACGAACTCGCGACGAAGGTGTTCGACCGCGCCGTGCTCGCCGCATTCGCGGAACTCGTACGACGCCATCCGGACGCGGTCGTCGCGGACCTCGGGTGTGGGCCGGGACGGATCACCGCCCATCTCCGGCAGTTGGGCCTCCCCGCCATCGGCGTCGACCTGTCGCCAGAAATGATCGCGGTCGCCCGAAGGACGTATCCGGGACTTCAGTTCGACGTCGGATCGATGTATGCGCTCGACGCGAATGACCAGCAGTTCCACGGCGTCGTGGCGTGGTACTCGATCATCCACACGGACGTCGCCGGCCTGCCGGCGTTGTTCACAGAGGTGGGGCGCGTCCTCGACGATGACGGCGACCTCCTCCTTGCGTTCCAGGTTGGTGACGGACCTGAGTTGCTTCATGATGCATATGGCCACCAGATCGACCTCGTCGTCCACCGGCACGACCTCGACCGGGTCACCCAGCTCCTCAACCGAGCCGGGCTGACGGTGACCGCGCGCATGGTGCGCGAGCCGGAGTTGAGTGAACGACACCGCCAAGCCTTCGTCTTCGCCCGCAAGTCCCGCCATGAGTGAGCTCGCGGTCCCGGCCGACGAACTGCTCGCCGTGTTCGGACCCACCGGCACCGAAGCCGTGTCCATGGAGCGGATCTACGACCCGACCGTTTCGGCGACGAGAGGGATCTGGCGAGTGCGCGTCGGCGAGTCCTCTGCCGTGCTGAAGGTGATCGGTCACTCTGCCTCCGGACACGCCCACTGGCTCTCCGGCGACGAACCCGACCACTGGCTCTACTGGCAGCGCGAAGCCCTGGCCTACCGCTCGGGGATGCTCGACGACCTCCCGGGCGGACTGCGGGCGCCGACGTGTCTCCACCTCGCCGATCGGAACGACGGCACGATCGCGATGTGGTTGGATGATGAACGCGGCACTCCCGCAACGGAATGGACGATCGATCGCTACGGAGTCGCGGCGCGCTACCTCGGACACATGCAAGGCGTTTGCATCGGTCGGACCCTGCCGTCGTACGACTGGTTGAGTCGCGGTTGGCTGCGCGAGTACCTGAACCAACGAGATGACGATCTCACGCTCGTCGGCAACCGCGAACTCTGGCGTCATCCGCTCCTCGCACCGTGGTTCCCCACGCCGCCGATCGAACGGCTGATGGCGATGCGCCGAGACCAACTCGACTTCCTCGACGTCCTCGGCGCTCTTCCCCGGACGCTGTGCCATCTCGACGTCCACCCGGGCAACCTGTTCGCCGACACTGACGACACCACGGTGGCGATCGATTGGGCGTTCATGGGCATCGGTGCGATCGGTGAGGATGCGGGCAATCTCGTCCCCGACTCGGTGCTCGATTTCCACATCGACCCGACCCGGATCCAGGACCTCGACGCGGCGCTCACCACGGGGTACCGGCAAGGACTGGTGGAGAGTGGATGGACGGGGCCTCCATCCACCGCGCGGCTCGGCATGACGGCCACGATCGCCGCCAAGTACGCGTGGATCGCACCGGCGATGCGGCGGGACTCTCAGTGACGATCGGAGCGTGCCGCTGGTTCGATCGCGTCCAGGGCGTAACACCAGGCGATTCGACCCACGACGCCCGTTGAGGGCGGCGGGCGGTCAAGCTGTAGGAGTGACATCCCGAGCCGGGGCGGGCCGGCGGGTCTTGGGGAGTATCGGCAGCGTTGGTGTAGTCGCGGTCTTTCTCACCGCGTGCGGTGGCGACACGCGGCCCCGCATCCGTGCCGACGAGTCGGTCCTCATCGAGATCACCGGCCCCCACACGGCCAAGGTCACCGTGCAGGCGAACCGGCACGACTTCCTCACGCGATCGATCAGTCCACGCGGCGGTCCCTCGACGACCTCGACCTCGACGACGGCCACGTCCCAACCGCTCACCGAGGAGCAGCAGAGCGAAGCATTTCAAGGCTTCATCAGCTCGCTCAACGACGAGCGCGTCACGGGCATCACCCGGCCCCGAGCGACGATGGTCCGGGTCGGCAACGTGATCGCATCCGACGCGGTCGTCACGCGTATCGAGAACCTGCCGCGGCGCCTCACCGCGAGGCTGCACTTCGCGCGGCTCGTTCCGGCGCTCCGCCTCCGACCCGCGTCGGTCGTTCGAGTCATCGACCATGGCAGTGCCGAGCCACCCGGTTCGGTCTGGGTCGGCGTGTGCGTGAAGCCGACCCAGGGACGGTGGACGACCACGTCCGACACCTTCAACCAGAGCCGCGGGTGCGCCGGCTGGGTCCCCGACCCTCAGGCCGAATCGCTCGGTGTGCTGCGCACCGAGTCGTCGGTCGCCAGCGAAACGTGGATGATCGCGCTGCTCGTGCTCGGCTCCGTGATCCTCGCGGCGGTCGCCGTCGTCCGCGGGCGGGTGCGACCACTGTCGCGGATTCGGTCGCTGTGGCTGATTCCTGCGGCGGTCCTCGTGGGTGCGGTCGCCATCGACTTCACGCTGGTCGGCACCGTGATCTCGATCGGCCGACTCCAGGACATCTTCGGAACATCCCTCGAGACACCGAGGCGAGCACTCGCTTCGAAGGTCGCCTTCGGCGGTGTGGCCGTGGCGGTCGCAGCCTTCGTCCTCTTCCTCTGGACCCTCAGCCAACCGGAGGACACGAGACGTACCCGACGAATCGTCGGATCGGATTGACGTCGCCAGCACGCGGACGACGGCTCCGGCCAGACTGCTGGCCATGCAATCGGTCTTCGACGCTGCGGGTGGCGAGCCAGGTCTGCTGGCGCTTGCACGCGCATGGCACGACCGCGTGATGGCGGATCCGATCGTGAGCCACGCGTTCGAGCACGGGTACCAACCCGACCATCTCGAGCGGCTCGCCGCGTACTGGGTCGAGGCGCTCGGCGGCCCCACGCGCTACACCGATACGTACGGCGACGAGACCGCGGTCGTGAGGGTCCACAGCGGGCACGGGCCCCACGAAGCGATGGACCAACGTGCGATCGCCTGCTTCGAGGTTGCACTCGCCGACGTCGGCCTCACCGACCAAACTCCTGTGCATCGGGTCCTCGCCGACTACTTCGCGTGGGCGACCACCGGCGCGATGGCGCGCTATCACGAGTCGCCCGACGACGTCCCCGTCGGCCTGTCGATCCCCCACTGGGGCTGGAACGGCCTCGAAGACTGAACGCGCGGGTGGCACGACCCGGGTGGGTGGGGCACGATCCCTGGGTGCCCGACGCCATTGCCTTCGACGTGCCCGGCGTCTTCACCGTCATCGGGTCGGCCTTCGACGCCGCGCTCGTCGACCTCCCTCAGGACCCGCTCGCGATCTGTCGGGTCGCGCAACGGTTGCTGATCTCTCCCGACGGCGCTGCCGCACTGCACCTCCCCGCCGAGCGCGCGGCGGAGAAGTCGATTCGTCGGGTCGACACGATCCTCCAGACCCTGCTTGCACTCGATCCGGCTCCGATCATTACGACCCGACGCCTCGAGGACCGGGTCGTCGGCACGTGCCGACATTTCACGATCGTGAGCGTCGCATTGCTCCGAGCGCGCGGGCACGCGGCGCGGGCTCGCTGCGGGTTCGCCGCGTACTTCGCTCCGGGCCAGCACGTGGACCATTGGATCGTCGAGTGGTGGGACCCTGCGCAGCTCCGGTGGGTACGGATCGACTCCGAGATGCTCGGCCTCTCCGATCTCCTCGGCCTCCCCGAGGGACAGACCGCCGATCTCGCACCCGAGGACTTCCTCACCGGCGGCGAAGCGTGGACCGCCTGCCGATCCGGCGCTGCCGACCCGTCGTCGTTCGGAGTCCACGGTGTCGACCACGCCTGGGGCATCGCCGAGATTCGCGGGAACGCGATTCGTGATCTCGCCGCGCTCAACAACCTCGAGATGCTGCCGTGGGACGAGTGGGGGCGGATGACCGCCTCGTATGCAGGCGACACGGGGCCGGAGTTCGACACCCTCATCGACGTAGTCGCCGCAGCCTGCGCGTCGGGCGATGCGAACGTTCTCCGCGCTGCCTACGGACGTGAGGACGTTGCGGTGCCGTTGGCAATGGTGATCTGAACGACCGCTCACGCGAGCGGAAGTACGGCGATAACGTGCCCTCGTGCTGCGAACGGCTGCCTGCCTTACCCTCGCTTGTGGTTTCGCCGTCGTCGGCTGTACTTCCGATCTCCCCTCCCGACCCGACGCGTACCGGCCGCCGAAAACCACGACGACTACGAGTACGACCACCACCACCACCACCACCACCACCACCACGACTCTCCCGCCGGTCCCCGTTCCCGGCCCGGTGAAGATCGGTGCCGTGTGCCTCGTCCCCGGCGGTGTGAGCGACACGGCCGAGCACGTGCACGTCTTCTGTCAGAACCGGAAGTACTTCGGCGCGAAGCCGTTCGGGGGTGGCAAGCTCCGCTGGGTGGCAGCCGGCGCCTGACGCACTACGGCCAGGCCCGCCAGCCGTCGATCTCGAGCGCGATCACCGGCCCAGGCGGCCGCGCTCGACGGTACTGCTCATATTTCTCGGCGAGGTGATCGAGGGCGGTTTCCCGCTCGGCTCCGTCGTGAAGAACGCGCACGGCGCCGTCGACCCGAACCCACCACAAGCGAGCCCAGTCGTCGTCGTAGTGATCGACGAGCAAGGCAGCGGTGGGGTTCGCTTCGAGATTGCGGATCCGTCGCAGCCGATTGGTCGACTTCGGCTTGGCGTCCACTGCGGTGAAGATTGTGGACCCGGTCAGCACGAAGCAACACGGCACCAGGTGCGGTCGGCCGTCGACACTCGCGGTCGCCAGGTGCGCGACCGCCGACGAGGCCAGCCGCTCGCGCATCGTCGTTTCGTCCACGATCGCAACCTAGAGCGATGCGACGTCGGGAACGTTGACCAGGCCCATCGTCGACCCTACGGTGCGCATCACGGGCCGGTCAGGTCCACCGTTCGATCCGGGGGGAATCAACGTGGGAACGATGAAGCGAATCGTGGCGTCGGTCTTGGTCACGGTGTGCGGCGCGGCCGGTCTGGTCGCAACCGCCACTCCGGCGAGCGCGGCAACGACCAAGGATCCTGTCGTCATCGTGGCGGGCACATTCGCCGGCCAGGGTCTTGCGAACGTCTACTACGCGCCCCTCGCGGCCCGGCTCCGCGCTGACGGATACCGCGCCTACATCTTCGGGCTCCCGGACTCCGGGCTCGGCGACGCTCGAGACGCCGCCGCGGCGCTCAACACCTTCGTCGACACCGTGCGCGCACAGACCGGGTCCGCGAAGGTCGACCTGATCGGACACTCGCAGGGCGGGATGATCTCGCGGTACTACATCAAGTATCTCGGTGGCGCGTCCGAGGTCGACAGCCTCATCAATCTCGCCGCGGTCAACTACGGCACTGCGGTCGCGAACCTGGCCAAGCTCCTCGGCCTCGGCAACTGCATCGGCGTGATCTCGTGCCAGCAGATGTCGATCGGGTCATCGTTCCTCGCCGACCTCAACGCGGGTGACGACACCATCGGCAACGTGTCGTACACCAACTTCGGCACGGTCTTCGACACCGTGATCGTTCCGTACACCAACAGCTTCCTCGCCAACGACGGTAATAACACCAATGTGACGGTCCAGTCGCCGTGCTTCGCCCGGTACGTCGACCACATCACCATTGCGCTCGACGGCACCGTCTACAGCGGCATCCAGGACGCGTTGGCGCACCGTCCGATCAGTGTCAACTGCTTCGCCCTCTGACGAGGCGTTACGCCGGCCCGACCACCGGACCCACCACCGGGACGTACTGCGCGACGTTCAGGAGCGCGGGCAACTGCACCAACAACGGACACGTCGCGATCAGCACCGGCTTCAGGTTCGGGAACACGCTCGCACCCACCGGCGGATCCCCCGCGCAGAGCGCCGGCAGCGTGGTCGTGAGCGACGTGAAGGGATCAGTGCTCGCGACGATGGCGGCACACGTGGCGGTGACGAACAAGCGGTACGCCGTCGCCGCCTGGGCGCTGAGGGCCGGACATACGACCGGTACGCCGGCGCGGATAGCCGTGTTCAACACCGAGCGCACCAACGCGGGCGGCTGCGACGCAGGGGTGACGTGCTCCAGGCGTCCTTGCCATGCATCGACGTCAGAAGACGGCGGAGCATGCGGAACACATGCGGCGAGTACCGAGACCGAGACCACGGCCATCAGGAAGTATCGACGCATAGGACTCTCCCCCCGGAGGATCTGACGAGCAGCGACCTCAGATGGGTTGCCCAATCCGCCGGGCGTCAAACCTCGCCGTTCGTGTGCCCGGAGAGAGATTCGAACTCTCACGCCCCGTGAAGGAGCCGGCGGGTTTAAGCCGCCTGCGTCTGCCGTTCCGCCATCCGGGCGTGCGCAGGCAGGATACGGCCCGCCGCACACTCGGCATCGACCGCCTCCTCCCGGAGCAGGTCGATCTCCACCGGTAGCACTGCGGCGAGCAGCCGATCCCGGACTGTGGCCTCGGCTCCGGGCGCCAACCGGTTCGTGATCATGATGCCGTCGATCATGTCGGCCGCCACCTCCGCGGCCGTCCGGCCTCGGATCTGCACCGAGACGACTGCACCGTCACGAAGCCGCCGGATGGTCCGCGAAACCCCCGAGACCCGGGGCGGGCTCCGGAAGGCCGGCACGGTCAGGCCCTGCTGACGACTCTCGGCCGCAAGGAACCGCGCCATGCTCGCAAATCTCGTCGCCGCCACTCCGTCCACCTCCAGAGGATCGCACGGAGGTGAGACAGTGGTGGATGGGGCGGGTGGCGGTGCGGAGTCCACATGATCGGGAGATCGTGCGGTTGGCGCTGCCGGCCTTCGGGGCGCTCATTGCGGAGCCCTTGTATCTGCTGGCCGACACGGCGATCGTCGGGCACCTCGGAACCAAGCCGCTCGGCGGGATTGCCGTCGCGGCCATCGTGCTCACGGCGGTGTTCGGCATCTTCAACTTCCTCGCGTATACGACCACCGGGACGGTGGCGCGCCACATCGGGGCCGAGAACCCCCGCGCCGCAGCCGAGCACGGGATCGACGGCGTGTGGCTCGCGGTGGGTCTGGGGATCGGGCTCATGCTCCTCGGGCTCGCCACCGTGCCCCTGATCGTCGACGCGATGGGCGCGTCCGACTCCGTGCGCCCGTTCGCGTCCGAGTACCTCCGGTTGTCGCTCCTCGGCGCGCCGTTCGTGCTCGCGTCGCTCGCCGCCGCGGGCTACCTCCGGGGCCTCCAGGACACCCGCACCACGCTCTACGTCGCGGTCGGCGCCAACGTGGTGAACCTGTTCCTCGAAGTCCTCTTCGTCTACGGCCTCCACACGGGCATCGCCGGGTCGGCGTGGGGCACCGTGCTCGCGCAGATCGGGAGTGCAGTCGTCTTCCTGGTGATCGTGACCCGCCGGGCCCGTGCGACCGGCGCGACGCTGCGGCCCCGCGCCGCCGGTATCCGGGCCACCGCCGTCGTCGGTAGCCAACTGATCGTGCGGACCGGATCGCTGCTCGCAGCGTTGCTCGTCACCACCGCGGTCGCGGCTCGCATCTCGGATGCGGCGCTCGCCGCGCACCAGGTCGCGTTCCAGATCTGGACGTTCCTCGCCCTCACGCTCGACGCGATTGCCATCGCGGGCCAGGCCCTCGTCGGCCGGTACCTCGGCGCGGGTGACGCGGGCGCGGCCCGCTCGGTGTCGCGCCGCATGCTCGAACTCGGAGTCGGGGCCGGCCTCACCCTCGGCCTGGCCATCGCGGTCCTGCGGCCGTGGTTGGTCCTGCCGTTCACGAACGACACCGCGGTGCGGGATCAGACCGAGCAGATCCTCTGGATCGTTGCCGCACTCCAACCCGTCGCCGCCGCGGTGTTCATCTTCGACGGGATCCTCATCGGGGCCGGTGACGCTCGCTACCTCGCCGGGGCCATGGTGGTGGCCTCGGCGATCTATGCGATCGCCCTCGTGGTGCTGGCGTCGACCACCATCACGCTGGTCGCCCTGTGGGCCGCGTTCGCCGGCTGGATGGTGCTGCGCTGGCTCGGCCTGTTCCTCCGCTTCCGCACCGATCGGTGGGCCGTGCTCGGCGCGGCTGCACCCCGGTGACCACGGAGCGGGACCACCTCCGGGCCAAGTTGCAATGGGCCGCGGAACGCGGTTTCCTTCACCGTGGCATCATCGCCGCAGCGACCGTGACCAGCACCACTGCCAGCACCGCAACCCGCACCGGAGCCCAGGTGACCGACCTTCCCGAATCCGAGGACCTGGCCGCGGCCCCCTCGGTGGTCGCCGAGCCGGTGTCGCAACCGGTCATCGAAATCACCGAACCTGGCGACCAGAGCACACGCAGCGTGGCGTTGGTCCCGGCCCACCGCCCGGAACGGCTCGACCTCGAACCCAACGAGAACGGCATCCGACGCGGCGACGTCGACGCCTATGGGCGCAGCGAGCAAATGCGGGCCATCGCCCGCCGGCTCTACGACCCGATGTACCGGCACTGGTTCCGCGCCGAGTGGGAAGGGCTCGAGCACATCCCCGACGAGGGTGGCGCCCTGCTCGTCGCCAACCACGCGGGTGCGATCCCCGCCGACGCGCCGGTGATCATGCACGGCATCGAGACCGAGATGCATCGGCCGGTCTACGGACTGGCCGAGAACCTCTTCCGCGCCATCCCGTTCGTCGGCACGATGTGGTCCCGCCTCGGTGGCGTGGCCGCCCATCCCGACAACGCGTACCGACTCCTCAAAGACGACCGGCAACTCGTGCTCGTGTTCCCCGAGGGCACGAAGGGCACGGGCAAGACGTACCGCGACCGGTACAAACTCCACCGGTTCGGTCGCGCCGGGTTCGTCGAGATCGCGATGCGCTCCGGCGTGCCGGTGATCCCGATCGCGGTCGTCGGCAACGAGGAGGCGATGCCGATCCTCTTCAAGAGTCGTCGCCTCGCCGCGCTCACCAACCTTCCGTACGCGCCGATCACGGCCAACATGCTCGCCTTCGGACCGCTCGGCGCGGGGATCTACTTCCCCGCCAAGTTCCGCATCCGCGTGCTCCCCCCGGTGCACTTCGGGGTCACGCCTGACCAGGAGCGCTACCCCCGGGCCCAGGTGATGGCCCAGTCCGATCGCATTCGCGACGCGATCCAGGACGCCCTCTACGACATGCTGCGCACCCGACGCAGCGTGTGGTTCGGATAGGGGTCGTATGCGCATCCTCGTCACCGGCCTCGGCACCTTCTGGGGCAGTCACCTCGCCCAGCAGCTCGAGGCGATGCCCGAAGTCGAGATGATCGTCGGCCTCGACACCGAAGAGCCCCGCCTCCCGCTCGAACGCACCGAGTTCGTGAAGGCTGATTCGAACTACTCGATCCTCGACCGCATCGTGCGCGCCACGCAGGTGGACACGATCCTGCACACCCACCTCATCGTCGACTCCACCGAGTTGCCCGGACGCGCCCTGCACGAGATCAACGTGATCGGCACCATGAACCTGCTCGCCGCCGCGGGGACCGCTGGGAGCCCGGTACGCAAGGTGATCGTCAAGAGTTCCGCGCTCACCTACGGCGCCAACTACAAGGACCCGTACTTCTTCCGCGAGTCGATGCACCGCACGCGGCCGCCCCGTACCCGGGTGGAGCGCTCGCTGCTCGAGGCCGCGTCGTTCGTACGCGACTTCGCCATCGACAACCCGCACGTGACCGTGACCAAGCTGCGGTTCACCAACGTGTTGGGGAATGACGTGAACACCCCGTTCTCGAAGGCGCTCCGGCTTCCCTTCGCACCCGAGATTCTCGGCTTCGACCCGCGGCTCCAGTTCACCCACGAACAGGACGTCACCGGCGCGCTCGTGTTCGCCACCTGCAACGACGTCCCCGGCATCTTCAACATTGCGGGCGACGGATCGGTGCCCTGGAGCGAAGTGTGTGCGATCGTCGGTCGGCGCCGTATCGCACTCCCCCCGGTCCTCACCCAGTGGGCCGCGGAGCCGCTGCGCATCGCACGGGTCCTCGACCTCCCGCCCGAGGTCCTGAGCCTCCTGCGGTACGGACGGGCGCTCGACAACAGCCCGTTCAAACAGACCGGCTTCCGGTACCGGTACTCCACCGCCGGCACGATCGACGCGTTCGCACGCAGCCTGCGCCTCGAGAACGCGGTCGGCAGCAACGCGCCCTCGTACCGATACCAGCGGGACGTGGAGACCTTCTTCCGGCACTCGCCGGCCATCGTGCGCGACCGGAACTGACGCCGATGCCGCTCCATGTTGAGATCGATGGTCGCGTCGCGATCCTCACCCTCGACGACCCCGAACGACGGAACGCGCTCACTGCGTCACTCGTCACCGCAATCGTCGACGCCATGGACGAGATCGACGCCGACCCCGCGATCGGCGCGGTCGTGGTCACCGGCGCGGGTCCCGCGTTCTGCTCGGGCGCGGATGTGAAGGCGCTGGCCGCGATGGCGGCCGGCACCGAAGAGCCCGCCGACGTGCGCAGCATCTACGCCGGTTTCCTCCGAGTGCTCGATTCGCCGCTGCCCACGATCGCCGCGGTGAATGGGCCGGCCGTCGGCGCGGG
>JBBQXR010000082.1:0-10720 GCA_038209455.1 Acidimicrobiia bacterium | reverse complement strand
GATCTCGAGGGTCAACCCTCCGAACAAATCTCGATGAGCGACCTCGCGTTCCACGCGCTTCGCGAGTACTCGCCTGGTGACGACCGGCGACACATCCATTGGCGAAGTTCAGCCCGGGCGACATCGGCCGGACTCGAGCAGCGGTTCCTGGTGAAGCAGTTCCTCGATACGAGGCGGTCGCACCTCACCATCGTCGTGGACGGGTCGGCAGGTGCGTACACGAGTAGCGATGATTTCGAAACGGCGGCGTCGGCGGGCGCGTCGCTCGCCGTGAGGGCGATCCGGGACGACATCGACACGACGGTTCTGGTCGCCGACCAGGCGGCGGACGAAGCGAAGGGACAGTCGACGCTCGACCACTTTGCGATGGCTGAACTCGGGTTGGGCGACGACCTCTCCACCGCCGCGGCGCGGGCGGCATTGCTCGCACCCGACACGAGTTTCGTCGTCCTGATCACGGGTGCCGAGACCGGGTTCGCGGCTATCCGGCGCGCCGCGTCGCAGTTCCGTCCCGAGGTCAAGGCCTTGGCCATCCGAGTCGACCCGCGTCGGCCTGTCGGCGTGACCGAGAGCTCAGTGGTACCCGTGCTCGAACTTCCGCATCTCGGCGATCTCGCACCGCTGGTGCGAGGAGGTGGATTCGCATGACCGTGACTCTGAATCAGACGGCCAGGCCGACCGAAGGCGCGCGCCCGACGCGGGACGACCTGATCGACGGTGCCATGCTGCTCGTGCTCGGCGCGCTCGCGCTGGCGGGGTTTCGTTCGACATACAGCGGCAGTACGTACCTCGTCGTCGGTGTCGCCGGGTTGCTCTTGGGCATCGTGACGGCGTACATCGCCAACTCGTTGCGCCAGCCGCTGATCGTGCTGGCAGTCATGGGGATTGCGGTGTTCTTCCTGGTCGGTGCGGCGCTGGTCGTTCGATCAGAGGCCGCGGCCGGGATCCTTCCGACTCCGGCAGCTACGCGCTCGCTGGCCACCGCGAGCATCGACGGGTGGAAGCAACTGGTCACGACGCAGCCGCCAGTCGGTCGCGGCGGCACGTTGCTGGCGGTCCCATACCTCATGGGGTTGCTCGGTGGCGTCGTCGGATTCGCGATCGCACGACGAACGCGCGTGGCCGTAGGGCCAGTCTTCGCGCCACTCGCGATGCTCGCCGGCGTGATTCTGCTCGGCACGCTGCAGCCCGCCGCGGTTGTCGTGCAGGGAGCGATCTTCGCCATGGTCGGAGTGTCATGGATCGCGTTACGTGGGCAGCGCCTCCAGCCGCGGCTCCGGAATGACGCCGGTCGCCGGTCCAGGATCGTTGTCGCTGGTGGTTTGGTCGGGACGACCGCACTGATTGCCGCGATCGTAGGGCCCGCGTGGCTCGAGCCTGGCCATGAGAGAGTCGTACTCCGTACCTACGTCGATCCGCCGGTCGACATCAGTGAATACCCGAGTCCACTCGCGGGCTTCCGGAAATTTCGGGGTGACCTCGAGACTCGGCCACTCCTCGAAGTTCAGGGACTGCCTAAAGGGACGTACGTCCGTATCGCGACACTCGACTCCTACGACGGTTCGGTCTGGGGGGCGACGAACGATGGCAGCCGTGCGGCGCCCGATGCGCCAAAGAACCAGTTCGTCCGCGTTGGCGCGGCTCAGCAAACCGACGGCAGCGGACCATCGGCGACGATCAGGGTCAAGGTGTTGCGTGACTATGCCGCGGCCACGGACCTCAACCCATGGCTCCCGGCCACCGGGGGTGCGCGGACCGTCGGCTTCACGGGAGGTGACGCGAAAGCTCATGATGAGGCACTTGTTGTGAACGAAGCGAGCGGACAAGCACTCGTCACCGATCGACTTCAGCCCGGGGATACCTACACACTTCACGTCACCATCGGGACGGGCGACCGCGCCAAGAGTGACCTCGCTCCGGCAGCTCAACCATTCGGTCCGCCGTCACCTGCGATCAAGTCGGCGTTGACGGCGTCGAAGGTGACCAAGTGGTCGGCGGGTGCGACGACACCGGTCGGGCGACTGACCCGCGTGGCTGACAACCTCCGCAAGGAGGGCGCGTACTCCGACGGTAAGGGGGACCAAGCCTACTTCCTGCCCGGTCATGGAGCCGGAAGGCTCTCGAGGGAGTTCCTCAACGATTCGCAGCCCACCGGTGACGACGAGCAGTACGCGGCGGCATTCGCGCTGATGGCGAAGCAGCTTGGCGTGCCGGCACGAGTGGTGCTCGGGGCACAACCGCAGTCGAACGGCATTGTCGAGGGCAAGGACATCCATGCTTGGGTCGAGGTGCACCTGGTAAACGGATGGGTTTCGATTCCCGCTACCAGATTCATGGACCGGAACAAGGTCCCAGACACCAAGCGCCAGCAGCAAACGCCTGACTCTTCGGCAGCTGCACCGGTGCCGCCGCCGAGCCCGGTGCGCCCGCGCACCGCGATCGACGACGGCACCACAGATGGAGGTCTGTCGCAGCTGTCCCATGGAGCACGCGCTGACGCCGGGTGGACACTCCCGTGGTACGTCGGCGCCACGCTCCGGGTCGTGATGCCCCCGCTGCTCGTGGTCGGACTCGTCGCGGGAGGGATCCTCGGCATCAAGGCCCGCCGGCGCAACCGGCGGCGTACAGCCGGGCCGGTTACGACGCGCGTCGCCGAAGGGTGGAACGAGCTCGTCGACTGTGCTCGAGACTACGGAACGGTCATGCCGCTCGGCAGGACCCGACAAGAGCAAGCAGCTTCGCTCCCGGTCATGGCCTCCGGGTTGGCGCGATCGGCGGACGCGACAGTCTTCGGCCCAGGTGAGCCGGCGGATTCGACTGCGGAAGAGTACTGGCGGGACGTCGACGAGGCGCGTGCAGCGATCGGCGCCGACGCCACTCGATGGACCCGCCTTCGCGCCGCGCTCTCCTTGCGATCGTTGCGTGCAGATACAGGCACCCGACCGGTTGGCGCATCGGCGTGAAACTCAAGTTGACCCTCCAACGTTCGGGTCTCGATCCCATGGACCTCTTGGCCACCGTCGATGCATCGACGACGGTCGGCGATCTGGCGGGCTACCTCGCCCGGGCTGATCCCCGAGGACGAACCGCCGACGTGCCGGCGGACGACTCGGAGGTGACGCTGGGCCTGATCCGCGGGGACAAGACCGTGGCGCTCGATCCGCGCGCTCTGCTCGCGAACAGCGGGTGCCGTTCCGGGGGAGCTGTCACGATCGCCAGAAGCGGCCGTGCGTTCCAGGACCTGCATGCGGAAGCGGCGGCGGTGCTGTCGATCACCGACGGGCCGGGCTCCGGAACTGAGTTCAATCTTGCGGTCGGCACGAATATCGCGGGACGCGAGCCGAGTTGCGAGATTCAGCTCCCGGACCCGCTCGTGTCGCGCCAGCATGCGCGTTTCAATGTGACCGACATTGTCGAGATCGTCGACCTCGGATCCGCCAACGGCATCGTGCTCGGTGGCGCGACCGTTGCGCGCGCCGTACTGCGGCTCGGTGATTCGGTGCAGCTCGGCGATACCGTCCTCACCCTGCAGCAGGTTGCTTCGCCTGCGTTGAGACCTCGTTCCGACGCTTCCGCGGTTTCGTTCGTGCGATCTCCGGTGCTGAATCCGCGCTTCGAGGGCGAGAGCTTCAAGGCGCCCGAGCCGCCCGAACGGCCACGGCCACCGCGCTTCCCGTTCATCGCGTTGATCGCCCCTTTGTTCATCGGCGCGGCGCTCTTCGCCATCACGAAGTCGGCCGCGTCCCTCGCGTTCATAGCGCTTTCACCCCTGATGCTCATCGGGAACGCCATCGAGGCACGAATGACCGGCCGGTCGGATTTCCGCCAGGCGCTCGAGCAATGGCGCGCAGACCTCGTTGAGCTCGTCGGAGCGATGACGGCGACCGCTGAGCTCGAGGTCACACAACGCAACCGCGAGCACCCCTCGGTCGGAGCCTGCCTCGACGCGGCGCGCGATCGGAGCCCACTGGTATGGAGCCGACGGCCCGGAGAGCCCGGATTCATCGAGTTCCGCCTCGGCACGGGGCAACAACCGACGCGCAGCACAGTCGAATACCCCGATGCGCGACGCTCGGCACGGGACCTGTTCGTGGAACTGACGACGAGCCTCGGTCGGTTTGCCACGGTCTCCAACGTGCCGATCATCGCGGCCCCGGCCACCTCTGGATCCGTGGGCTATGCGGGACCGCGAGCGCAGCTCCTCGGCGCCGTGCGCGGACTCCTCGTGCAGGCAGCGGTACTTCATTCGCCGGCCGAACTCGTCGTCGCGGCGATCGCCTCGCACGAGGCGGCGATGGACTGGGACTGGCTGAAGTGGCTTCCGCACTCCACGAGTCCCAACAGTCCGCTCTCGGTGCGTCACCTCGCCGCTGATGCGTCGACGGCGACCGCGCTGGTTGTCGAGTTGGAGACCGTCGTCGAGGGCCGCCTCAAGTCCGACGACCCGATCGCCCTGCCCACTGTGATGGTGCTCGTGGACTCGGAGGCGCCCGCCGAGCACAACCGACTGGTGCAGTTGGGCGAGTCGGGATGGAAAGTCGGAGTCCACCTCGTGTGGCTCGCACGCAGCGTGGCTTCATTGCCCGCGCCGGCCCGGACCTACGTGGACCTTGACGGCCCCGATGGTGCCACTGCCGTGGGCTTCGTGGACTCGGGATCGAAGGTCACGCCGGTCACCGTGGAGATGATCAGTAACGCGCAAGCCGCAGCGCTGGCGCGAGAGATGGCGCCGGTCGTTGATGTCGGCGCGCGGAGCCTCGACGCGAGCGACCTCCCTCGGACGGTCTCGCTCCTCACGTTGACCGGAGTCGATCTGGCGCGTCGGCCGAGTGCGGTGCTGGAACGTTGGATCGAGAACAGCTCGATCGTCTCCGGACCCTGTGCCCCGGGTACGGCGATCAAGCGGTCCGGAACGCTCCGGGCGATTGTCGGCCAGGCCGCGGGCGAACCGCTCGCACTGGATCTCCGCGCCGATGGCCCGCATGCCCTGGTCGGTGGCACGACCGGATCGGGCAAGAGCGAATTGCTCCAGGCCTGGATACTCGCGCTCGCGACAGCGCACAGTCCGCAGCGGTTGACGTTCTTGCTCGTCGACTACAAGGGTGGTTCAGCGTTTCGCGATTGCACCGAGCTTCCTCACGCGATCGGTCTCGTCACGGACTTGTCCCCGCATCTCGTTCGCCGAGCGTTGACGTCGCTGAAGGCCGAGCTGCGCCACCGGGAACATTTGCTCGGCCGCTACGGAGCGAAGGACCTCGCCACACTCGAGCGGATGGGCGTCAAGGAAGCGCCACCGAGTCTCGTGATCGTCGTCGACGAGTTCGCGGCCTTGATCAACGAGGTTCCCGAGTTCGTCGATGGCGTGGTCGACGTTGCACAACGTGGGCGATCACTCGGACTACACCTGATCCTGGCCACCCAGCGACCCGCCGGCGTGATTCGAGACAGTCTCCGGGCGAATACCAACCTTCGAGTCGCGTTGCGGGTCGCCGACGAAGACGACAGCACCGATGTACTGGGCGCGCCCGACGCGGCCTACTTCGACCAGGCGATCCCGGGCCGAGCAGTGTCCAAGACAGGCCCGGATCGGCTGGTCCCGTTCCAGTCTGCGTACGCAGGCGGCTGGACGCCGGACGAAGCGCCGCCCCCCGAGATGGAGGTCGAGGAACTCGTCTTCGGTGCCGGTACGCCATGGGAGGACGAACGAGAGCCGGAGGCACAGGGCGACCATCCGACCGATATCAAACGGCTCGTGGCGACCGTGCAGAGAGCCAACAAGCAGGCGGAGATCCCGTCACCCAGAAAGGCGTGGCTGCCCGAGCTCCGACCCCTTTACGACCTGGCTGACCAGGACTTGGTTCCATCGCGACGCACCGACTCGGAACTGGTCTTCGGCGTCCGCGACTATCCCGAGAACCAGGCCCAGCCCACGATTGCCTTCCATCCGGATCGCGATGGCAACCTCGCTGTCTACGGCGCGGGTGGGTCCGGAAAGACGACGCTGCTTCGCACGCTCGCCGTCGCTGCAGGATTCACGATTCGCGGTGGCCCGTGTCAGATCTATGGCATTGACTTCGGCGCTCACGGCCTGGCGGTGCTCGAGGACCTGCCTCATGTGGGCAGCGTCATCGACGGTTCCGACCACGAACGCATCGTTCGCCTGCTGACCCAACTCCGCACCGTGATCGACGATCGCGCGGCGTTGTACTCGCGAGTCGATGCGTCGACCATCACCGAGTACCGCAAGCTCGGAAACGCCCCGAACGAACAGCGGCTCTTGTTGATCGTCGACGGTGTTGCCGCGTTTCGGCAGACGTATGAGGCGTCGGAGCGATCCAACTGGTTCGATGTGTTCACGAGCATCGCCGCAGAGGGTCGGCCGGTGGGCGTGCACGTGATCGTGTCCTCGGACCAGCGCGCAGGCCTCACCGTCGCGCTCGCGTCCGCAGTGCAATCGCGGGTGGTACTCCGCCTCGCGAGCGATGACGACTACGGGATGCTCGGCGTACCAAAGGATGTTCTGTCCGTGTCATCGCCGACTGGCCGGAGCCTCGTCGGTGATGCCGAGGTCCAGGTCGCCGTGCTCGGAGGTACCGGTGACGTCGTGCGTCAGGGCGCGGCCATCCGAACTTTCGGCGCAGCCATGACCCGCGCGGGTGTGCGCGATGCGGCCCCGATCGATCGCCTCAGCACGAGAATCACTGTCGCCGAGCTGCCACGTGACCAGGCCGGTCCTGTGATCGGTCTCAAGGGATCTTCGCTCGGCCCCTGTGTGATCGAACCGCACGGAACCTTCATCGTGACCGGGCCCCCCGGCACTGGCCGGACGATGTCACTACGCGGCATCATCGAATCCATCCGATGCTGGCGACCACAGACCCAGTTCCACTACTTCGGTAATCGGCGGTCGTCGCTTGCCGAACTCAGCTTGTGGACGACCGCATCCGTGACGCCTGCCGACATTGCAGAGCGCGCGGGGGCGCTGGCCGTCTCGCTGACCGGGTCCACCACCGACGTGCCGGTTGTGGTGATCATCGAGGGAGTGGCCGAGATGACGGGCGGACTCGCCGATGAACCGTTGCACGCGCTCGTAAAAGCGTGCCTCAGCGAAGATCTGTTCGTCGTCGCCGAAGGTGAGACGAGTTCCCTCAGTGCGTCGTTCGGCCTGTTGGGGGCGATCAAGACCAGCCGGACGGGCATCGCGCTGGGTCCGGATCAATCCGACGGGATGACCATCTTCCGAACGAACTTTCCGCGCGTCACCAGGAGTGAGTTTCCGCCGGGCCGTGCGCTCCACGTCGCGCTCGGGCGCACGGATGTCGTCCAGGTCGCGGTTGCCGAAGGCGAGGAAATGTAGGGCGTGACGGGTGGGGAGACCTCCCCATTGGCGCGTCGGACGATCTTCCGTATGTTGACGTCAGTACTTCGAACATTCGATAACTACCAGTGAAGGGAAACGGGCAAATGGCATTCGAAGGTATGGACACTGCGCAGGTGATGAGCGTTGGTAACCAGCTCAAGCACCAGGGCGACCAGATCAACAGCGTGATCGCATCGATCAACGGTCTCGTCGGCCAACTCGCCGGCATCTGGCACGGCAAGGACGCGGCCGAGTTCGAGAACTGGTGGAACACCCAGCACCGTCCGGCGTTGCAGCACGCTGCCACCGCCGTCCACGGTCTCGGCCAGTCCGCGATCAACAACGCTCAGGACCAGATCAACACCTCCAGCCGGTAGACGGGACGGTGGTCCGGCAACGGCGCCGGACCACCGCCTTCGTCCGGGGCAGACTTTCGAGAGGAGTAACGACTATGTCCCAGCTCATGGGGATGGATGCGGATGCGGTTCGCAACTCGGCGACCCGGCTTGACGGCGAAGCAGCGCGTTTGACGAGCATCATCGCGGCGATCGACAACAACGTCGGGCACGCGGAGCAGGTCTGGCGGGGTCACGACCTCGAGCAGTTCGTGGGCTGGTGGCGGACGCAACACCGCCCTGCATTGCTCAAGGCCCACGAGTCGATCGCCGGCCTCGCTCGTTCGCTGGTCAACAATGCAGTGGACCAACAGCGGACGAGCTCGTCACCCGGAATGGGTGTGGCCGGCGCCGGAGCCGCGGCCGTAGCTGCGGGGGCCTCGGCTGCGGCAGCTGGAACGGTCGGTCGGACTTCGCCGGTCCTGGTCGAGGGACCGGGACACTTTCAAAACTCGAAGATCGCGGAGGCTGGCTTGGCTGAAGCCAAAGCCCACACGAAATATCGCGCCGTCGATCCAGTGACAGGCAACACCAATGGTGAGCCCGGGCAGTGTGTGATGGCGGTGAAGCGGTGGATCGGCGCTGCAGGTGGCACGATGAAGGGTGGTTCGGGACCGATCGCAGCCTTCGAGGCGTCCGGAGCGGCGAAGGTCGGGAGCTTCGCCGACGTCCATGCGGGCGATGTCGTGCAGCTCTCAGGAAAAACGGATGCTTCGTGGGAGTACCAGCACATTCACACGTTCGTGATCACGGGGCCCGGATCTCATCCCGGGACCTACAACATCGTGCAGTCCAACTCACCGGCCGGATCAGGCCTCGTGACCACGGTGCAGGATTGGAAACCGGCCGCTCCGGCGGACGGGCAGTACTCGATTTGGCGATTCGGTCAGGTCTAGCCCGATCTGGAGTTCTCAGAGGATCCCCCGAGCGGATTAGTTGGGCCTTCTCGGCCGGGCGTCCGCAGGGCGACTCGCAACCTCGGATGACGGAGTCAGTGATGTCCGTATCGATGAACTCGGTTGCGCCTGGTTCTGCGTTCCGCTACCAGACTCGTGGTCCGATCGAAGCCGTCAGCGGAGGACTCACGCTGAGGCAACGTCTTGTCCAGGCGTTGGCGGCGGAACCTTGTTGGTCTACACCCGATTCAACCTCCCGGCGACCGTCCTTGAAGCGCTGAGCCGGCGCGGGATAGCGGTCGATCACAGGTGTTTCCCCTGTATCCAGGGCGCGCCGGCGACCCTGGGTGCTGGTCGAGTCGCATGCCGTCTCGAGGCCCACGCCTGGCGGAGGAGGCGGGCATCGTCACCGTCGTCGCGTGCGATTGGAATCGAAGGGGAGTTCTCCCCATTTCGCTTCTTCTCGAGCTTCCTTAGGTTGCACATCGACGACAACTTCGCCGGAGCACCGCTGGCCATTCCTTGAGGAATGAGATCCGATTCCGGTATCGGGGTGTCGGTTGGTTCGAAACGTTCGACAAGGGGAGGCGCTATGAGAGCTCGAGAAGTGTTGCATCGACCGTCGTTGCCGTTGCTGGCGGCGGTCACGGTGGTGGGCTTGTTCACAATCGCACCGCATTCGGCGTTGGCCGACGACTGTCCCACGCCGATAGCGGGTCACTGGGTCGGGGACTGGGACTCGACCGCCCTGGATGCGGGGGGTGGAATCGACCAGCAGGTTTCGTTCAACGGCGATGCGGTCTCCGGCACGGTCGCGCTCACAGGCTCTTCGTTCGCTGGGGGCGACATCATCGGTCGCGTCGAGTGTGGCCGGTTCACCATGGGGTTCGTCGTCGGTGTCTCCAGGTTCACCGGCACGCTCAGTGGTGACGGACGCTCAGCCTCCGGGACCTACATCGCCCCAACGGTCAACGACACCGGTACCTGGTCGGCCAAGTTCGTCGGTGACGCTCCGGCTGCAGGTGGGGGCCAAGGGGCGTCGAACGCGGGCCAGCCGGCGACGTCGCCAACCACCGCGCCGCCTGAGGTGCCGAAGTCGGTGTGTCCGGCGCCGCCGTATCCCGATGACCTCGGCGCCAAGATCGAACAGTCCCCGGGTTCTCCGGTGGCTGGTGTGGAGGTCGAGGCCACCCCCGCGGTCGGAGTCGAGCAACCGTTGGGTACCGGCTCAGTCGACCCGTGCGTCGGATGGTGCGGCACTCGTGACGACACGATCACCGAGGTGGCGCCATGAAGCGCTCCACCCGCCTGCGGAGTTGCGTGGCGGCCGTGGTCCTGATCGCGGGGCTAGCAGTGGTCGACACCCCAGGCGAAGCAACGCCAGCGGGCGCGACCCCTCCGGTCGTTGCGTTCCGGCAAGCACGGCACTCCAGTCGCGTGATCGAGATCAAGTTCAGCGAGAGTGCTCAGGTGTCTTTGGACAGGGGTCACTTGAGTAGCGCAACGAATTTCGATCTCACGAGGATCAGCCATTCCATCAACGCGACGGCAGACGGCATCGTTCCCCTCCTCGCCGAGTCCCCGAGCGATGTGCGCAATCGACGCGGACAGTTGGAGGCTCGATCTAGGGAAACGGTCCCGGATCTCGCGAGCTACTACCGGATCGCGCTGCACAAAGGCGAAGATGCCGACGCGGTCAGCGCCCAACTCTCGTCGCTTCCGGGTGTCGAGCTCGCGTATCCGCAACCCGAACCCGTTGCACCCCCGACCACGGCGAGTTTCGTACGGGAACAGACCTACCTCGGCGACGCTCGCGTGGGTGTTGGCGCGACGAAGGTCAAGGTACTGAACGGCGGGTCCGGCGCCAACGCCACGATCGCCGACATCGAGTACAGCTGGAACCGCAACCATGAAGACCTGGCCAAGGCGCGGCTCGGTGGAACCACGATCGCGGTCGGGACTCCGGTCGACTATTTCTCCGACACCAACCACGGCACCGGCGTTCTCGGCGTCCTGATCGGAACCAAGAACGCGTTCGGCGTCAACGGCATCGCATACGGATCGGGGAT
>JBBQXR010000081.1:0-10854 GCA_038209455.1 Acidimicrobiia bacterium | reverse complement strand
GGCTCGGACACCCGGCCCGAGATCCAGGCGTGGTCCACCTTCGGCAACACCCGCGGGTACACCGTCGGTCAGATCGCTTCGATGATGGATCCCGAGATCCCGAAGAACGAAGGCTTCTTCGACCAGATTCGCCTGGTCGTGCCCTCCGGCTGCGTCCTGAATCCCACTCCAGGTAAGCCCGTGAGCGCGGGGACACACCACCCCGGTGCCGACGTCGGCGAGGTCATCGCCGTGGCCCTCCAACACGTGCTGCCCGACAAGGCCGTCCCCCAGACGTACAAGACCGGGATCCCCACGATCATCGTCGGCATCGACCCGCACACCGGGCAGTCGTTCACCGACCACTCGGCCGAGGTCTACGCCGGTTGGTGCAACGCGGCGAAGGGCCTCGACGCGTGGGGCGCGCAGAACGCGAGCTTCGGCAACCTCTGGAAGGCAACCGCAGAGATCAACGAGAGTCTCTACCCGCACGTGCAGTGGAGCCGTGACTACCGCACCGATTCGGGTGGTCCGGGCCAGTGGCGGGGGCTCTGCGGCAGCCACTACGAGAAGGAAGTCTGCGTCGACGCGAAGGTGTACACGTACGTCGTCGGCATGAAGTACCCGATGCCCGGCATCTGCGGGGGTGAGCCCGGCGAGCCCAACCGCATGGTGATCCGGTACGGCTCGAACGACGAGTTCGTGGTGAAGCACACCGCGGACTGGGTCCCGATCTCGGCCGGCGAGCGGATCATGTACGACTACGGCGGTGGCGGCGGCTGGGGCAACCCGCTCGACCGCGATCCGCAGGCAGTGCTCGACGACGTCCTGGACGAGTACGTGAGCGTCGTCGGCGCCGAACGCGATTACGGCGTGGTCCTCACCGGCACGCTCGAAGCCCTGACCCTCGCGGTCGACGGCCCCGGCACCACCGCACTCCGAGCGGCCCGACGGGCGACGCCTGCCTCATGACCTATCGCGTCGGCGTGGACGTCGGTGGCACGTTCACCGATCTCATCTGTGTGGCCGAGGACGGTGCCGTCGTCCTCGACAAGACCCCGACCACCCTCGACGACCAGTCGCGCGGAGTCATGACGGGCATCACCCAACTCGCCGATCACTTCGGCTGCTCACTCACCGAGTTCTGCTCCGGACTCGAGGTCGTCGTCCACGGCACGACCACGGCCGACAACACGATGATCGAGATGACCGGTGCCCGTACCGGTCTCCTCGTCACCGATGGCCACCGTGACGAGATCGAGATGCGTCGGGTCCACAAGGAGATGATCTGGGACCCGTCCTATCCGGCGCCGCCCGCGATCGCCCGCCGTCGGGCGCGCATCGCGATCAAGGAACGGATGAGCCACACCGGCGACGTCCTGCTCCCCATGGACGAGGACGCCGTGCGGGCCGGCGTCGCGCGGCTCCGCCAACTCGACGTGCAATCCATCGCGATCATGTTCCTCTTCTCGTTCGTGAACCCGAGTCACGAACTCCGCGCCGCGGAGATCGTGCGCGAGGAATTCCCGGAGGTCGAGCACGTCTCGCTGTCCCACGAGGTCATGGCGCGTGGGCCCGAGTTCGAACGGGTCTCGACCACGCTCGTCAACGCGTACGTCGCGCCGAAGATCGCCCGGTACGTCGGCCGGCTCGAGGAGCAACTCCGACGCGCCGGATACGCCGGGCAGCTCCTCATCATGCAGTCGACCGGTGGGGTCATGCCGCCGGACTACGTCGCCCGCCGTGCGGTCACGCTGCTCGCCAGTGGGCCCGCAGGCGGCGTGATGGGCTCGGCGCTCGCCGCGGGTCGCGCCGGTGTGGACGACTTCATCGCGGTCGACATGGGCGGCACCAGCTTCGATCTCTGTCTCGTACGGGGCGGCCACCCGGAGATCAAGACCGACTGGAACTGGCGCTACCGCTACTACATCGGCCTTCCGATGGTCGATGTCCAGAGTGTGGGTGCGGGTGGCGGTTCGATCGCACGCGTCCGCCAGGGCGCGCTCCTCGTCGGGCCCGAATCTGCAGGATCGAACCCGGGACCCGCGTGTTACGGCCGCGGCGGCGAACGACCGACGGTCACCGACGCCGACGCCGTGCTCGGCTACCTCCCGGCCGAAGGGTTCGCGGGCGGGCGCATGCAGCTCGACGTCGACGCGGCCCGCCGCGCCATCGAGCGCGACGTCGCGACCCCGAACGGCACCGACGTCACCGAGGCCGCGTGGGGCATCGAACGCATCGTGAACGCGAACATGGCGAATGCCACCCGGCGCGTGCTCGCCTCGCACGGAGCCGACCCGCGCACGCTGGCGCTCATCGCGTACGGGGGCAACGGTCCGGTGCACGCGTGGGCGATCGCGGCCGAACTCGGCGTGGATCGGGTGCTCATCCCGAAGGCCGCGCCGGCGTTCTCGGCACTGGGCGTCCTCGTCGCCGACTCCCTCGTCGACCTCGTGCGCTCGTACGTGACACCGCTTGCGCAGGTGGACCTCGAGCGGTTGCGCCACCTGATGGCCGACGTCACGAGCGAAGCGGTGAAGGAGTTGGAACCCACCGGATTCACGGCGACCACGACCAACCACTTCGTGCAGATGTGTTACCCGGGCCAGAACTTCGACATGAGCGTGCCGACCTCACCCGACGTCGCCGAAGACGACCTCATCGGCCTCGCCGAGCGTTTCCACGCGCAGCACGAACGCGAGCGGGGATTCAGCTTCCGGAACCAGCCTCCGCTCATCCGCGGGGTGCGGCTGGTGGCGCGGGCGACCACGCCGAAGCCCGACAAGTTCGCGGCGCTCGGCACCGCCGCCGACGCCGAGACAGCACGCATCGGGAGTCGCGAGGCGTACTTCGGCACGGAGTACGTGGCCACACCGGTCTACGACGGTCCGCAGCTCGCCTCCGGTATCGAGATCACCGGCCCGGCCCTGGTGCAGGAGCCGTTCACCGTCGTGGTTGTTCCACCGGGGGCCCGGCTCACGCTGGACCCCACCGGGAACTACGAACTGCACCTCGCGTAGTGGCGAAACGAGCCGGTGTGGATCAGGCGGCGTTGTCGAACCACGGCACCGCGTGGTCGACGAGGACGGTGCAGTGGTAGCGGGCTTCGGCGATCTTGCGGGCTTCGGTCTCGGCGATCCGCGGATCGGCGGCGTCCACGAGCACCATCGTGATGCCGTTGCCGTCGGCCCGGTCGAGCGTCTGAACGGTTACTCCGTACGTCATGTGTTCCTCCACGATTACCAACGTTTCGGCATCGAAAATGGTTCCTTGAGCGCCTTGGTCCGCCCGACCTATACGGAGAGGCGCGGATGATGTTCTTCACCCCGGAGGAGCGCGCCATCGTGGCCGCCGCATCCGAACGCTTGGTCCCGGCCACGGCGGACGGGCACCCGGGAGCCCGGGCTCTCGGCACGGTCGACTACATCGACGGTCTGCTCGATGCGTTTTCATCCGATCCACCGCGCATCTGGGCCGGCGGACCGTACTCCGGCCGTGCAGGTGGCACGCCCGGGTTTTCCGAGTTCATGGCCCTCTCCCCCATCGAAGCACTCGCGTGGCGCACACGCATCGAGGGCTCGCAGGGCATCTCCGAACGTGAGCGCATGGGCCCGATCTCCGGGTGGCAGCAGGAGTATCGCGACGGCATCGCGGCCCTCGGCGCCGACTTCGCGACGGTCCCGGCCGAGGAACAGGATCAGCGCCTCGCCGCGAACGAATCCTTCCGCGATCTGCTCTACGAGCACACCGTCGAGGGCGCCTACGCCGCGCCCGAATACGGCGGCAACCGCGATCTCCTCGCCTGGACCGCCATCGAGTTCCCCGGTGACATCCAACCACGCGGCTACACCGACACCGAAGTCGAGGGTCGAGCATGAGTGCGAGTGGCGTGAGTTCACGCGAGTGGGATGCGGTGATCGTCGGGACCGGGCCCGCCGGCGCGACCGCGGCAGAGGTCCTCACCGGTGCCGGTTGGTCGGTGCTGATGCTCGAGAAGGGGCGGAACCACCTGCTCGCGCTCGAAGCACCGTTCGGTCCGCTCGGCCATGTGTCCAACGACGAGTTGAAGTTCATGCGCCGCCACTTCCTCGGTCCGGATCCATGGCTCGAACCCCGCACCTTCCGACGGACCGAGGCCGACGGCGATCGGATCGAAACCGGCGACGTCAACAACCTCCCGTCCACGGTCGGCGGCGGCGGATTCCACGCCGACGGCAAGCTCCCGCGCTTCCGTGAGGACGACTTCAAGCCGCTCAGTATTGGCGGACCGGTCGAGGGGGCCGACGTCGTCGACTGGCCGGTCGACTACGACGAGATGGAGCCGTACTACGCGGAGGCCGAGCGGGTCGTGGGCGTCGCCGGTGAGGCGGGGGCCAACCCGTTTGCGTCCTGGCGCGCCGATCCCTACCCGATGCCGGCCGGTCCCGACATGTACTGCGCGGTCCTCACCAGCGCCGCGGCCGAGCGCATGGGCTACCACCCGTACCGGGCCCCGACCGGCGTGAACAGCGTCGACTACGACGGTCGGCCGCCGTGCAACAACTGCGGGTTCTGCGGCTACTTCGGCTGCCCGATCGACGCCAAGGGCGACCCGGTCGCGCCACTGCGTCACGCCTTGCGCACCGGACGGTGCGAGATCCGCGAGGAATCCGTCGTCACCGACGTGTTGCTCGACGCGACGGGTCGGCGCGCTCGCGGCGTGCGGTACCTCGACCGGGATCTGCAACCCCACGAAGTGTCGGCGGACCATGTGATCCTCGCCGGCGGTGCGTTCGAGACCCCGCGTCTGCTGCTCCGGAACGAACTCGGCCACCCCGACGTCGTCGGACGCTTCCTCCAGTTCCACTTCCAGACCTACGTGCTCGGGATGTTCCCGGAGCGCCTGCACGGCCACCGCGGTCGGTCCGTGACCCACCTCATGGACGACCCGATCGTCCCCGACGCCGACGCGATGGCTGCGGCCCGCGCCGCCGGGCTCCCCTTCATCCGCGGCGGCATCGTCGAGCACGGTGCCGCGGGCCACCCGATCCTCGAGGGCATCCACCTCCCGCAGGGCGAGATGCACTCGTCGCTGATGATGCAATCGATGACCCGTGATCGCATGGCCGTGTTCACGATGCAGGGCGAGGACCTGCCTCAGGCCACCAACCGCATCGACCTCGATCCCCACATCCGTGACGTCTACGGACTCCCGGCTGGACGCGCCACCTACGCGCCGCACGCGCACGAAATCGTGTGTGCCGAGCACTGGGCGCCCCGGTTCGAGGCCATCATGCGGGAGGCCGGCGCGCAGCACACCTTCTGGACCACCTCACCACCGATCGCCGGGAGCATGGCCGACCGGCCCGGGGGCCGGACCCCGATCTCGCGCCACATCATGGGCGGGGCCCGCATGGGTGACGATCCGACGACGAGTGTGTTCGACCGCTGGCAGCGCCTCCACGGCGTGGAGAACGTGGTCTGCACCGACTCGTCGGTGTTCCCCACCTCGACCGGTTACGGCCCGACGCTCACCATCGTGGCGCTGGCGATCCGGGCGAGCCGCGCCCTCGCGGGCCTCGACCCACTCCGCTCCACCCGCCCGAGCTGAGCGAGGCGCACACGTTCCAGATTCTGAGACGTCCCGCGGGACGCTTCGAGTCGAGCGACGTGCCGCCTGGGTGCCCGCACCGTCTCGGCACGAGACGCACCTTCCGACCTTTGTGCGCTGGTGTACCGAGGCGGTACAGGAAGGGACGAAGGTCGAGGGATTCGCACCGCCCTCTAGGCGGCGACGAGTTCGCGCTCGGATTCGGAATCCGGGCGCAGCACGCGGGCCGGTGGTGCCTTCAGGTCCTTGACGATCCCGACCCAGCTCATCATCTTCAAGACGTAATAGGTGAGGTCGAGTTCCCACCAGAAGAATCCTTGACGGGCCGACGCCTGGTAGTGGTGATGGTTGTTGTGCCAACCCTCGCCACCGGTGGCGAGCGCGATGAGGAACGAGTTCCGACTGGTGTCGGTGGTCTCGTAGCGCTGCCGACCGAAGACGTGTGCGGCCGAGTTCACCAGGAACGTCGCGTGCCAGAGCAGCACCGTCGACCAGAAGAACCCGACGACCAGGCCGGCCCACGCGCCGTTCCACGACCAACCGCCACCGGTGCCAACAAGACCGCCGATCACGAAGGCGGCGATGCCGTACAGGAACGGCGGGGTCCCCTCACGACGCTGCAACAGCCGAAGCTCGGGGAACTTCGCGAAGTCCTTGATCGCCGCGTAGTCGGTGTCCTTGTACTTGTCGGAGAGGATCCAGCCGACGTGACTCCACCAGAACCCCTTGCGCGGCGAGTGCAGGTCGTTCTGCATGTCGGAGTAGCGGTGGTGGTGACGGTGGTTCGCAGCCCACCACAGCACGCCCTTCTGTGCAGTTGCCTCGGCCTGGAACGCGAAGATGAACTGCCAGAAGCGGTTGAGGCGGTACGACTTGTGCGAGAAGTACCGGTGGTACCCCGCGGTCACGAAGAAGGCACGACCGAAGTACATGAAGATGAAAAGCCCGATCGCGGTCCACGTGAACCCGGTGAAGAGCACCGCGAAACACAGCACGTGCACAAGGAGGAACGGAATCGAGGACACCCAGTTGACGCGTTCGTCGGGCGCCCGCTCGAGCGGCGGAAGACTTACAGTCATGACTGTCACGGTACCAGATTTCGGCTCGTCGCAAACATGGGGCCGACCAACAATGCGGTGACCAGCAGGTCTGCAATGCTGCGCCGATGGACCTCGAACTCACGACGATGCGGGTCGTCCTCGACGCCGGCGTGGCGGTGGTCACGATCGACCACCCACCGGTCAATCTCCTCGACCAGGCGATGATGATCGACCTCCTCAATCTCGAAGTGGCGCTGCGCGCCGCGCCCGACGACGCACGCGTCGTGATCCTCCGCAGTGCCGACACCGATTTCTTCGTTGCCCACGCCGATCTCGGGTTGATCCGCCGGTTGCCGCGCACTCCACAGCCCGCGCCGACCGCGCTCGGCTTCCTCCACGCGCTGCTCGAACGGTGGCGCACGTTGCCGCAGGTGACGATCGCCGAGATCGACGGCATCGCCCGCGGCGGTGGGAGCGAACTCGCGCTGAGCCTCGACCTGCGCTTCGCGTCCGAGCGCTCGGTACTGGCGCAGCCGGAAGTCGCGCTCGGGATCATTCCCGGCGGTGGCGGCACCCAACGGCTCGGCCGGTTCGCGGGCCGCGCGCGCACCCTCGAGATCGTGCTCGGCTGCGACGACTTCGACGCGGCCACTGCGGCTCGGTACGGATGGATCAACCGCGCGCTTCCCGACGCCGAACTCCGGCCCTTCGTCGACCGGCTCGCCCGCCGGATCGCCGGGTACCCGGCCGCCGCCGTGCGCGCCGCGAAGGTTGCGGTCGACGCGGCGGGCCCGTCGTTCGTCCCCGGCCTGCTCGACGAGCAGGCCGCGTGGGACTCGACCATGACCGACCCCGACCTCGACGCCCGGTTCGACGCCGCGCTCGCCGCGGGCGCGCAGACCCGGGAGGGCGAGCGGGACCTCGACCGGCTCCTGTCCGGATCGGCCGGCGACTCCGAACCTCGCGCCGACTGACACACCCGTCGGCCAGAATGCGACGGTGACCTTCTCCGCCGTCCTCTTCGACTTCTACGGCACGCTCGCCCGGGCCACCCACTGGCTCTCGGCCGACGAGGTGCTCGCCGAGCACGGCTACTCCCTCGACGCCGAGCAGCGCGCGCTCTACTTCGCCGACGGCCTCGATGGCATCGAGCACGATGAGCACTCCCAGAGTCGTGACCACTACCTGGCGTGGCAACGGGCGCGCGCGGTCACCATGCTCGAGGCGGCCGACGTCCACCCGAACGAACACGACGTGATCATCGAGAAGTTGCAGCACGGTGCCCTGACCCGCCGGCTCGAGGCATACGACGAGGTGCCCGCCGTCCTGGCCGAACTACGCGAGCAGCGGATCCGCATCGTGATCTGTTCGAACTGGGACTGGGACCTGCGCGAAGCGGTCCACGAATCCGCTCTGACCGACGCGGTCGACGCGATGGTGTCCTCCGCGTGGGTCGGCGCCCGCAAGCCCCACCCGCGCATCTTCACGGCCGCGCTCGAGGAGTCCGGAACACCGGTGGGCGAGACGTTGTTCGTCGGCGACACCTGGGGTCCCGACGTGGAAGGCCCGTCGGCGGCGGGGATGCGGCCCCTGTACCTCCGCCGGGTCGGCCACTGGGACGACAGCACCGCCCCCACTGATCCGGGCGCCGTGCCCGTGGCCCCGGATCTGACCGCCGTTCTCGATCTCGTCCGCGCCGGCTGACGACATCAGCTGACGACGCGGCGCACCGGGTTCTACCCTGGCGCCATGACCTCGACGCTCGATCCCGTCACTCCCACCGCCACACTGCGCGCCACCGTGAGCCGCGCCCGGGCGACGTTCCATTCCGGTCGGACCCGTCCGACCGAGTGGCGCAAGACTCAACTCCGGGCACTCGACCGCATGCTCGTGCAGGGCGAGACCGAGCTCGGCGAGGCCCTGCGTTCCGATCTCGGGAAGTCGGCCCTCGAAGGCTTCCTCACCGAGATCGCGTTCGTGCGCGCCGAGATCGCCGTCACCCTGCACGACCTCGACCGGTGGCTCCGTCCGGAGCGGGTCAAGGTTCCGGTGAAGCAGCAGCCGGCGCGGGCCCGCATCCATCGCGACCCCCTCGGCACCGTCCTCATCATCGGGCCGTGGAATTACCCGATCCAGCTCGTCCTCGCCCCGCTCGTGGGTGCCATCGCCGGCGGGAACACCGCGGTGATCAAGCCGTCGGAGGTCGCGGCCCACTCGTCACGGGCGCTGGCACGGCTCCTGCCGCAGTATCTCGATCCCGACGCCTTCGCGATCGTCGAAGGTGGTGTCGACGAGACGACCGCACTGCTCGACGAGCCGTGGGATCACGTCTTCTATACCGGCAACGGAACCGTCGGGCGCATCGTGATGGCCGCAGCCGCCAAGCATCTGAGCCCGGTGACGCTCGAACTCGGCGGCAAGAGTCCCGTGATCGTCGACAAGAGTGCGAACCTCGACGTGGCCGCGAAGCGGATCGTGTGGGGCAAGTTCCTCAACGCCGGGCAGACGTGCATCGCTCCCGACTACGTGTTGATCGACCGCACCGTCGAAGCGCCGTTGCTCGCCCGGATGACCGATGCGGTCCGCGACTTCTACGGCGCCGATCCGCGCACGAGCCCGGACTACGGCCGGATCATCAACGACCGCCATTTCGAGCGCGTGAGCAAGTTGGCCGACGGCGACGGTGCCGGCGAGGTCGTGTTCGGCGGCATCCGCGACGGTGCGAGCCGCTACTTCTCCCCCACTGCGCTCCGTGGCACGGACGCGACGGCCGCGATCATGCAGGAGGAGATCTTCGGCCCGGTGCTGCCCACGATGGCGGTCGACGACCTCGAGGATGCCCTGGCCTTCGTGACCGCGCGCGACAAGCCACTGGCGCTGTACGTCTTCGCCGAGGATCCGGCCGTGCAGGACCGCGTGGTGGGCGACACCACCTCGGGCGGCGTCTGCGTGAACGCGACGCTCTTCCACATCACCGTGCCCGGGCTGCCCTTCGGCGGTGTCGGCGCGAGCGGCATGGGCGCGTACCACGGGCGGAGCAGCTTCGACACGTTCACCCACCGCAAGAGCGTGCTGCGCCGTCCGACCACCATCGACCCGAGCATCGCCTACCCGCCGTACTCCCGCATCAAGGCGAAGCTCCTGCGCAAGCTCCTCTGAAAACTCCGCGGCACGGCCCCGCGAAATCGCGCCGGAACGCGAAACGGCCCCCGGCCGAAGCCGGGGGCCGTGTCACACAACGTTGACGGACTATGCCGCCGTGACGTTCTGGGCTTCCTCGCCCTTCCGGCCGGGCGCTACGTCGAAGTTGACTGCTTGACCCTCGGTGAGAGTCCGGTAGCCATCCATCTGAATCTGTGAGTGGTGGACGAACACGTCGGGCTCGCCTTCGCGCGAGATGAAACCGAAGCCCTTCTCGGCGTTGAACCACTTCACGGTGCCTGTTGCCATGTGCAATTTCCTGACTGTGCTGCGGGGCCGGCCGGAGTTGGCAAACCCTCGGCGGGAACGGTAGCAGGACGTTTCGGACCGTTTCTCCGTCCGGTTCCTACGGGAATGGTGCGGGCCCGTAGTGACGGAGTTCGACGACGTTGCCGTCCGGATCCCGCACGTAGAGACCTTGACCCTGGCCCTGGGCACCGAAGAGTTCCGCGGGGCCGCCGACGACGTCGAACCGACCCGAACCGGCCAGTGCCTGGAGGTCCGTGACCTCGACGACGAGGCAGAGGTGATCCATGTTCCTGCCCTCGGGCGCGGCCGGGAACAGGTCGATGATCGTCGTGGCGTCGAGGCGCACCGACGGGAAGAACACCTCGCCCCGTCGCCACTCGTCGGCCCGTTCCGGCGTCCCGCCGAGCAGTCCGCAGTAGAAGTCGAGCGCGCGCTCGGGATCCGCGACCATGACCACCACGTGATCGAGCCCCGTGACGCGCACGGCCGGTGGAGTCGCGTCGTCGGTCATCGGGGCAGGCCCAGGACCCGCTCACCGAGGATCGTGCGTTGCACCTCGGAGGTCCCTCCCGCGATCGACGCGGCCTTCGACCACAGCCACTGCCGCGACCATCGACTCTGCATCGCCGCCTCGCTCCCGAGCACGGTCATTGCCGCGTCGGCCATGTGTTGGCTCATGTCGGTCCACAAGAGCTTCGTCACGCTCGACTCCGGTCCCGGGCTCACCCCACGCGCCAGCCGGGAGAGGGTGCCACAGTTGTTGAGCCTGAGCAACCGCAGTTCCACGAAACTCTG
>JBBQXR010000080.1:0-10873 GCA_038209455.1 Acidimicrobiia bacterium | reverse complement strand
CGACGTTCGGGTCAGGCGCTGCCTACTCTGGCCATACCCTGATGAAACGGCGACGGACTCCCATCTTCCTCGTATCGGCCACCCTCGTCGGCGCCGCCTGCGGGTCTCCCGCTGCCAGCCACCGAGCAGCGGCCACGGCGTGTCCGGCGGTTCCGACGCCGCCGGCGACCGTCGCGTCGGACCGAACGCGCACGGTCGACCTCACCATGGTGTTCGTCGACCACCACCGCGATACGCCGGCCATTTCGACGCGTCGGGCGTCGGCCTGCCGGATCCTGCCGACCGAGATCCGCCTGCCGACCAACTCGCACGTGGCGCGTCCACTCGTGGTCGTCGCCCATGGACTCGACGGCGATCCGAAGTCGCTCGCGCTCCTGCTCGACGCGTGGGCCTCGGCGGGATACGTGGTCGCGGCCCCGAAGTTTCCGACGACGAGGAAGGATGCCGACGGAAACTCACTGCGATCCGAGTCGGTGGACCAGGCCCAGGACCTGAGCTTCGTCATCGGTGCGCTCATCCAGCAGAGCCGGGCGTCGACGGGACGGCTCGCGGGTCGGATCGATCCCAGCCGCATCGGGGCGGCCGGTATGTCGCTCGGCGGACTCGCGGTGTACGGACTCGTCTCGAACACGTGCTGTCGTGACCGTCGCATCGGTGCTGCGATCCTCATGGCGGCAGTGCGCCGCCAGTTCCCCGACGACGAATACACCGTGAACGACGCGCCGGTGTTGCTCGTGCAGGGTGACGCCGATGTCGGGTATCACAACAGCGAAGATGCGTACCCGGACCACAGCCCACCGAAGTGGTTCGTGACCCTGCACGGCTCGACCCACGCGCCGCCGTTCGAGGTGCCACCTGGGCCCGAGGCCCCGGCGGTGTACTCGATGACCACCGCATTCTGGGACCGGTACCTCAAGGCGGACCGGCATGCGGATAATCGCATCGAGGCGACCGTCAGCCGGAGTCTCGGACGCTTCTCGTTGCGCCGCGACGTCGGCCGGTAACGGCCGCTATACGACAGGGGCGCGCGCTCCGTCCCAGAAGTCGAGCGTGCCGCGGACCGTCTGTTCGAACGTCACGTCGTCGAGTTGGTTCCGCAGCGCGCCGAGCAGTTCGGCGTCGTCGCCCACGAGACGACGCACCGGCGCGGTCGGATCGGACGCGACCTCGAAGACTGCGTCGGCGACGCGCTGGGGATCAGCGGGTGGCGCGTCGGCGCCCATCGCGTCGAACACGGTCTCCCACCGTTCGAACAGCGTGAGGTAGCCGTCGGTCGGTGCGTCGACCCGGCTGGCCGCGAACGACGTCGGGAACCGTCCGGGCTCCACCAGATGCGCGCGCACGCCGAAGGGACCGAGTTCGTAGTGCAGCGCCTCGGTCGCCGCCTCGAGCGCGTACTTGCTCGCGGCGTAGATGCCCTCGAACGGCGGGGTGACAATGCCAGCCAGGGACGAGACGTTCACGATGACGCCCGACTGCTGCTCGCGCATCCCCGGGAGTACCGCGCGGATCATCCGCAGCGCGCCGAAGAAGTTGGTCTCGAAGAGGTCCTTGGCCGCGGCGTCGGTCACCGTCTCGATGGCGCCTCGCAGCCCGACGCCGGCGTTGTTGACGAGCACATCGATCTGACCGTGAGTTTCGAGCGTATGGGCCACCGCCGCGTCGACCGACGCCTGATCGGTCACGTCGAGCGCGATGACCTCGCACCCCGAGACGCCGGTGAGCGCGGGATCCGCGTTCGCCGGGTTGCGCATCGTTGCGACCACGATGTCACCGGCCGCCGCGAAGCGTTGCGCGATGAGCAGGCCGAAGCCGCTGCTTCCTCCGGTGACGAGCACGATCACGATGGTTCTCCTCCGGCACTGACGGGAATGGCCGCGCTGAATCTACGCAGGCGTGACCGGACCGGTCACCCGAGACCGCGGCCTGGTCACGGAGATGTCATCCGTTGTTGACCGCAGCGACGAACAGGCGAGACGTCACCGCAACCTCGACCCCGCATGATGACCCGGACGAAAGGAGCTCCGATGCCTCGATTCGCAAACCTCAGCTCGTTGTTGCGCCGGGTCGGTGGCCAGGGTGCGTTCGACAACGTCACCGCGGTCCTCGAAGCCCGAGCCGACGCCCACGAACAGCTCAACTCACTGGAAGCGCGCGTCCAGCGAGCGGCGTAACCGCCCGCCCGTCAGCTCTGCTCGAGCTGGACCCTCTGTTCCGCGAGCGCATCCCGAGCCTCGTCGGAGAGCGTTGGGAACTGTGGGTCGATGTCGATCAGGGCGGCGGCCAGCGCCTCCGCGATGACGAGTCGGGCGAACCACTTCGCGTCGGCCGGCACCACGTACCAGGGCGCGGTCTTCGTACTCGTGTTGCGAATCGCGTCCTCGTAGACGTCCTGGTACTCGTCCCACGACTGGCGCTCCTTCACGTCGAGCGCCGAGAACTTCCAGTTCTTCGCCGGCTCGTCGATGCGGGACAGCAACCGGCGGCGTTGCTCGTCTTTGGACATATGGAGGAAGACCTTCACGATCGGGAAGCCGCTCGCGACGAGCCCGCGCTCCCAATCGTTGATCTCACGGAAGCGCCGCGTCCAGATGCCCTTGGTCGCGCTCGGCGGGAGGTGCTGGGCGTCGAGGAACTCCGGATGCACCCGCACCGCGAGCACCTCCTCGTAGTGGGAGCGGTTGAAGATCCCGATCTCACCGCGGCGGGGCAGATCACGGTCGATGCGCCAGAGGTAGTGGTGGGCCAGTTCCTCGGTCGATGGTGACTTGAACGACACCACCCGGACTCCCTGCGGGTTGAGCCCGGTCATCACGTGGCGGATCGCGCCGTCCTTGCCCGCGGCGTCGAGTGCTTGCAGCACGAGAATCACGCCGTAGGTCTGCTGGGCGGCCAGTCGGGTCTGGAGGTCGCTCAGCCGCGCGACACCTTGTTCGAGGCGCTCGGCGGCGGCCTTCTTGTTGCGTACGCCGTCGGTGGACCCGGGGTCGCGATCGGCGAGCCGGAACGACTTGGGATCGTCGATCCGGAACTGGTCGAGGAAACGATCGATCGTTTCCTCTTCGGACTGGTCACTCGCCATGGTCGTCCCTAGTGGTCGTCAGCGCTTCCGATACGCACGGTCGCGAGGAGGGTGTCGGCGGTTTCGGGGTCCGGCCTGAGTTCGAGGGTGCCCTCGAGCGCCCCGAGTCCCGATTCCAATGCCGTGACGGTCGGGATCGGGTCGGTCCAGCCGTCGGCGGCGATCGTCACCACCGTGATGTCGCCGTCCCGGGTGACCGAGACGATGAGTTCGTCCGCCCGCTTCGCCAGCACCGCGCTCAACTCCTGGACGATCCGCAGCACCGTCAACGCGTCGCGGGCGTCGATGCCGCTCCCGAGTTCGACGGTGGCGAGTTCGGCGTGGGTGCCGACGTCCTCCCGCAGCACTTCGAGTTCGACCCGGATGGCTTCGGTGAGGGTCGTGGTCAGGTCGATGCCGGGCCCGAGCGCCAAGCCGAGCAGAGGGGTACCGGCCATACGAGCCTGGCGGTGACGCTCGAGCGCCCAGAGGCCGAGGGCACGGGCGGCGTCGGCGGGGTTGGTGCGCCCGACCTTGGCCGTGAGATCGGCGTTGGTGCGATGGGCCTCGGCGAGCTCGGCGCGCAGGGTCCTCATGCGGGTCTCGAGGTGTTCGGCGTCGCGTCGGGTCTCCTGATGAGCGGCCTGCTCGGTGGCGAGCTCACCGGCGACGATGGTCCGGGCCGTGCGGGTCCGCCACCACGCCACGGTCACGCCGACGAGCGCGACCGCGACGACACCCAGGACGATCCATCCGGCAACAGACACGGCGCCGGTTTAGCCGATCCGGTGCGGGGGAGCGCACCTCGGGGATCGCAGATCCGTCATCGGGCGAGTTCGTCCAGGGCCGCGAGGAGACGGTCGACGTCGGTGGTCGTCGTGTAGGCCGAGACACCGGCCCGGACCGCGCCGACGTCGGCGAGACCGAGCGCGGCCATCGTCTCGACGGCGTAGTAGTTGCCGCTCCAGACGGCTACGGCGCAGGAAGCCAGGTGGGCCGCGATCTCGTCCGGGTGGCGGTCGCGCATCGAGAAACTCACCGTGGGGGTGCGGTCGGCGAGATCAGCGGGGCCGTGCACGATGACCTGCTCGCGGGCCTGGAGGCCCGCGAGCAGCGGTGCGAACACCTCGGCCTCGTCGGCGGCCACCCGGTCGAGACCGGTCTCGGAGAGGAAGCACGCCGCGGCACCGATGGCCGCGACGGCTTCGAACGAGAGCGTGCCGGTCTCGAACCGCTCGGGCGCCCGGTTCGAGGATGGACGCACCTTGTAGGGCGTCACGGACTCACGGAGGTCTTCGGTCAACCACAAGACGCCGGCATGGGGTCCGTACCATTTGTACGGCGAGGTGACGAATGCATCACAGCCCATGGCGCGCACGTCGACCGGGCCGTGGGGAACGAGGTGGACGCCGTCGACGAAGACCCGTGCGCCCTCGGCGTGCGCAGCCGCGACGACCGGCGCGAGGTCCGGCATCGTGCCGAGCGCATTGGACGCACCGGTGACCGCAACCCACCGCGTGCGGGGACCGATGAGCGACGTCACCGCCTCGGGATCGATCCGACCGGTCGTGATGTCGAAGGGAGCGAGGTGCACCACGGCGTCACGGTCGGCCGACGCGAGCTTCCACGGCGTGACGTTGGCGTCGTGGTCGAGGCGGGTACCGACGATCTCGTCGCCGGGCGCCCAGTCGCGAGCGAGGGCGCGGGTGAACGCGAAGGTGAGGGTCGTCATGTTGGCGCCGAACACGATCCCGTCGGCGTCGCCGCCGATCAGGTGGGCGACTTCGGCGCGAGACCGGTCGACCAACTCGGTGCTCGCAACCGACGCGGCGAACAGGCCGTGCCCGTTCGCATTGTCCCCGGACCGGAGAAAGTCGCTCATCGCATCGATCGCGACATCGATCATCTGGGTGCCCGCCGGGCCGTCGAAGCGGGCCCAGTCGGGGCCGATGCCGGGAAATCGTTCACGCATGCATCCGAGACTACGGGCCGGAGACTACGGGCCGACCCGCGCGTCGGCGGTGGTGGTCGCGCTCGGTGATCGCCGCCGGACGAGCGCGCCCGACGTGGTCAACCCTGGTGCTGGACCGTCACCCCGCCACCGAGCGGTGCGACCGCGGCGGTGTCGAGGCCGACGGGGGTCTTGTCGATCCCGAGCGTCGAGCGCAGGAACGCGACGGACAACTGGTTGATCGCCGGGAACGACTTCTCCGGGAGTGGATGGTCCGGGGTGCAGCCGTCGGACCCGAGCTTCAGCAACGAGTCGGGAATCGGGAGCTTCAGCGCCCGGGCGATGCCGGTGATCCCGCCCGAGTCCCGGCCGATGAGGCAGATGTCGGAGAAGACGAGGTGGCCCGCGTCGGCGATCTCCACCAGGTACTTGGGCGGGTTCATCGACTGGTACACGTCACGGCTCGCCGTCGGGGCGATGATGCCGTCGGTGGTGCCGAGCATGACCATGCCCGGCTGCTTCGGAGCGGTCGGCGCCGGTCCCCCCTGGCCACCGAATCCCACCGAATACGTGATGAACGACTTCACCAGCTGGGGGTTCTGCGAAGCGAACGTGTAGGCCGCGCCGGCCCCGGCGGAGTGGCCGATCACCGAGACGCGCTTCGGATCGGCCAGGCCCCGCAGGACCCCGGTCGTCCCCGAGGCCGATTCGGTCGCCGCGAGGGTGGCCTTCAGGACATCGGTGTCGGTCGACTTCGCGATGCCGGCGGCGGCGGTGCCGAGGAGGCCGTCGAGCGACCGCTCGACATGATCGGGCGCGGCTACGACGAAGCCCCAGGAAGCGAGGTGGGTGGTGATCGAGACCGACTGCTCCGGGTAGCCCGCGAACCCGTGGCTGAACAGCACCACCGGGAACGGGCCCTTGTCGGTGACGGGCGGTGCGCCCTCGTAGGCGTTCGCCGGGTACAGCACCCGGTCGGCCGCCGGCACCTGCGCCTGGAGTTCCGGGGTCAGGAAGCTCGCGATATCGACGACCTGCTGGTGATGGCCCTTGGTCGCTCCCGGCTTCGCGGGGTACCACACCACGACCCGTCGCCCGTCGGCGAGGTGCAGCGTGGTGTACCCGGTCGCGTACGGCCCGCGCTTGGCGTAGGGCGCAGCACTCTTGGCGGTGGTGGTCGTGGTCGTCGCCGTGGATGTGCTCGACGAACACGCGGCGAGCGCGAGCGTGACCGCGAGCAGGAGCATGAGGGTGGCGACAATCGGGCGACGGGACGTCCGGGTGTGGTGGTCGATCATGCGCGGAGTATGTCAGCCCGGCGAGGTTCGGTGCGGTGACCTCGACGCTCAGGTGCCCGGTTTCGGTGGGCGCACCTTTCCGGCGTGGTAGCGGGGGTCGGCAACGTCAGTGGCGAACGCGTCGCTCGCGGCTCGGGACGACTCGATGCGCCAGTCGGTGCCGTTCACGCTGTGGTCGAACCAGACGAACCCGATGATGTCGGGGTTGTCCTTGAGGCCCTGGAACACACTGTTGATCCAGGCCGCCTTGTTGCCACCGACCTCGGTCGCGCCGAGCTCGGTGATCACGACGGGCTTCACCGCCACCGAACGCAGTTCGTCCATCGTGGTGGCGTAGGTGTTGGCGAAGGTCGGGGCCTTCGGCTGGCCCTTGTCGTCGACATAGACCCGGCGGTAGTAGCCGACCATTCCCATCCAGTCGACGTAGTCGTCACCCGGATACAGCGGCGCAAGATGCACGCTCGGTCGGGCGGTGATCACGTTCGGACTCCAGATCCAGACTGCGTTGGTTGCGCCGAGCGCGGTAAAGCGGTCGTGGACATGACGCCAGGCGGCCACGTACTCGCCGGGATGGTTCCCGTTGCGCTCCTCGCTCCACGGGAACCAGTTGCCGTTCATCTCGTGTGCGAATCGGATGGCGACGGGCAAGCCGAGATCCCGCACCGCGGTGGCGAACCGGTCGATGTACGCGTCGTGGTCGCCGTTGATGATCGTCGACAGCGCGTACCCCGGCTCGGTGGTGTTGTCGCTGTCGGGACCCAGCGGCTGGACGGTCGGGCGCGGTTCCCACGAGATCACGGGCAGTGCGTCGCGTCGCCAGGTCTCGATCACCTGGTCGCGAGGGAAGTCACGATCCCAGCCCTGGAAGAACTGCACCATGCTCGGGAGCTTCTGTGCCGCGGCGGCAAAGATCTGGAAGTCCTTCCAGTCGTACGGGGCCTGCGGGGTGGAAACGCCGTAGTAGTCGTCGGTCGGTGACAGCACCTGCTCGATGGTCGGCGTCTCGGGCAACCCTTCGGGTTTGGGTGGCGCGGGTGGCTTCGCGCCCGACGGGGTCGACGGGGGGCGAGCCGGATCGACGGGGAGGAGCGAACACGCGATTCCGTCGTCGTTGGCCGGGCCGGGTGGCCCGTCGAGCCCGTACGGATCATCGAGGTTGGCGACGTACGCGGCTTGCGCGTCCTGTTGCCAATGGAAGTCGCTGCAGTGGATCGCCGCCGCCACCGGCATCGTGGTCGTGGTGGTGGTGGGTGCCTTCGGTGTCGTCGTCGGCGTCGACGCGCGGCGCTGAGCCGATGACGTACGCGACGTGAGGGCGGTTCCTTTTCCAGACGGCTTCGCCGTCGCGGTCGGGTGCGCCACCGTCAGGGTGGCGTGACCACCGTCGAGGGCATCGGTGCCGGGGCGGGCCTGGGGTCGGGCGTTCACCCGGGCGACGCGGGCCCGGGCGACGACGGGGGACAGCACGGCCGGGTTCTCGTGCGCGGCTGCGGCGAGGGTCGCGTCGTCCGGTGCGGCGGGCGACGTGTAGACGAACAGGCCGATCCCGGCGAGCACTGCGCCCATGATCCGGAGGTGGACGGTGCGGGTATCAGCCATGGTAGGCAACTCCGGCGAAGACGAGCATGGACGCGAGCAGGTAGGGGACGGCACCCCAGGGGTTGAGGTGGCGGGACTTGGTCTCGTCGCCGCTGAACGCGTTGGCCCGCGTCCCCCAGCCGTCGTTGCGCGCCATGCGCATGAAGCCCCAGATGCGGATCGGCATCAACATGAAGGTGTTGAGCAGGGTGAACGCGGGGAGCAACCACAGGTCTTTCGGGTGGTCCTCGAAGTGGCGCGCTTGGCGGATGTAGGCGGAGAGCCAGGTCGCGAGCAGGGTGAGGCAGACGATGATCGCCGTGCCGATGGCGGCGCCGTACCCGAAGGTGATCCCCTCGTAGAAGTTGATGTTCTGGCCGAGCAGCATCCGGACGACGAGTCCGGTCACGGTGGCGAGCCAGAGGAACGGCGTGAGGATGTCGGCCACGTAGAACACGGCGAGCATCGGCGTGTTGCGCAGCATCCAGGGCAACATGCGCAGCGTGTTGTACTGACTGCCGCGCGACCACCGCATCTGCTGCTTGGCCATCTTGCGCACGCCGACGGGGGCGTCGGTGTACACGTGACTCGTCGACTGGTACACCGATCGGTACCCCTGCTTCAGGCAGAGGTTCGTCAGCGTCCGGTCGTCACTCACCTCGAGGAACACGCCCAGGAACCGGGCGCCGAGGAACTCGGGCATCGCGTCTTCGAGCACCGTCCGCCGGAACGCGATCGTGCGACCGGGGAGACAGCCCACCTGGCCGAGCACGCTCATGGCGGGCATCGAGTACTGGACCCGGATGTTCTCCAGCCAGTCCGCCCACCGTGTGAGCACGTTGCGATCGGGATCGATGATGCGTTGGTTCGTGGTTACTCCGCCGACGCGAGGATCGGCGAACGGCTTCATCAACTCGCGCAGTGTGTCCTCGGTCCAGATCGTGTCGCTGTCCACCAGCACCGTGATCTCACCGGTGCATGCTTCGAGCCCCTCGCGGATGGCGTTGCGCTTGCCCGGCACGGGCGTCCAGATCCAGTCGACGCCGGCGTACGCCTCGCAGACCCGTTCGAGTTTCTCGTTGCGGGGACCGTTGATCACCACGATCACCTGGTGCGGGGTCTGTTCGGTGATGTGGTCGAGCACCTCGTGGAACAGCCCGACGGGCTCGTCGACGACCGGGACCAGGACCGACGCGGTCACCGGGTGTTCGGCGGTCCAGGGGCGGTACCGACGGGACAGGTGGACCTTGACCGCCCACAGTGCCCAGGTGACCGCAACGAGGATCGAGAAGACGTAGAGCCGCCCTCCATGGAGGGTGTCGCGCAATTGGAGAAAGAAGATGAACAAGGAAGTCCTCTGGGCGGTGATGACGGAGCACGGTCCGGGGGTATGAGTGGATTCGGCAAAATGTCCGGAAAATCTTGAGGAGAAGTTTCGGAATCGCTGCCCGGCGGCTTCGCGGTCGCTGTGTGAAGATCTTCGGTTCCCATGTCGATGACTCACGCGGTGCGATGCACCAGGCACTTCGGCGCGGCGGTCGCCCTCGTGACGGCTGTCGCGGTCCTCACGCCGCAGTTCGACGCGGGTGCGGTCACGCCTCGACGCGCGCCGGCAGTTCCGACGGCCAACACCCCGGCGGCGCGCATCGCCCAGTTGTCGGGACTGGTCAGCTCCCGTGATGTGGCCCTGGCGACCGAAGTGTTGAACCGGCAACTCGCAGTGCAGCAACTCGCGGACGCGCATCTGGCCGAGAACGTCGCGCTGGCGAAGGCCGACCTACTCGGACGGGCCGCGGTCGCCGCAGCCGCTCGCTACCGGAACGCGCGGGCCCAGGTCGCAGCCCTTGCGTCGGCGTATTACACGAACGCCGGAAACAGCGGCACCATCCTGCGGATGCTCGACTCGCACTCCGCGGCGGAGTACGGGTACCGCAAGAAGATCGTCAGTGTCGTCGGCGAGCGTCAGGCCAAGGTTGTCAAGCGGATGCTGCACGCCCGCAACCTCGCGGATGTTGCCGCGCGGGACGCAGGGAACGAGACCCAGCGGTTGCACGCGCGGGTGGGCGCGCTCGCGCGTGAGATCCCGGCGCACGACGCGCGGCTCGGCCAGTTGCAGGCCGGCGTGTCGCGCGCCCGGTTCTGGCTCGCGCGGTGGCAGTCGATCGCCGCCGGAGTCGACACGCCGATCATGAGCCGGTCGGTCCTCGGCCCGGACGAACTCGCGGCGTGGTTCATCGCCACCCGGCGACGCGGCGCCCGGATCACCGTGCCGATGGCGCAGTTGACCCAGGACTTCATCGAGGAGGGTCAGGCCGCACAGGTCCGTGGTGACATCGCGTTCGCGCAGTCGATCCTCGAGACCGCGAGCTTCTACTTCCCGGCCGGCGGTCAGCTCACGCCGCTCGACAACAACTTCGCCGGTATGGATGCGTGCGACAGTTGCCCGCACGGGACTGCGTTCCCCGACGCGCGTACCGGGGTCCGGGCCCAGGTGCAGCAGCTCCGCGTCTACGCCGACGCCACGCTGCGGAATGCCGACCTCAACCCGCCGGCGGTGAACCCGAAGCTCGAAAATCATGGATTGAAGGGCAAGGTCACTACCTGGAACGGCCTCACCCACACGTGGGCCACGGCCGACGCGTACGGTGACCGGATCCTCGAGATCTACGAGCAGATCCTCGGCTGGCTCACCGACCGCGCCGACGTCTGACGAGTGGCCCCGCGTCCGTGATCTCGCCCGGCAGCGCCGACTACGGTCGATCGCATGCCGCTCGACTACCAACTCTTCGACGCCGATAACCACTACTACGAGGCGATCGACGCGTTCACCCGTCACGTCCCACCGGTCATGGCCAAGCGCGCCATGCAGTGGATCGAACTGAACGGCAAGCAACGACTGATGGTGGCCGGCCGCATCAACCGGTTCATCCCGAATCCGTCGTTCGATCCGGTGGCCAAGCCGGGCTCCTTGGACGAGTACTTCCG
>JBBQXR010000079.1:0-10907 GCA_038209455.1 Acidimicrobiia bacterium | reverse complement strand
CTCGCGTAGTCGAAGAAGGCCTGCTTCGACTCCGAGCCGCAGATCCCGACGAGGCGGGGTCGAGTCATGACCCAGTCGGGTCCGAACCGTCGGGGCTCGTCGAGGTCGACGACGCGCATCGGCGCCGCCGCCAGCATCCTGAGGTTGCGGTTGTCGGTCTCGGGTTCCGGGACGGACTCGGGTTCGGTGCCGAACAGCAGCGCGCGCATCGGCGCAGCGTATGACGCCGGCGTCAGGTGTGCTCGCGACCCGACGGTCCGGATACCGTCCACCGGGTGGGAGACGAGGCGCGCCTGGCGTTGACGAACGTTCGCATCGGTCGGACCATGGGCTCCCTCTTCGTCTTCGACGACCGAATCGAGATCACGACCGACGACGGTGACCGATCGATTCCGATCACCCAGGTCGAGCGCGTCGCGAACCGACGCAGCTGGCGCGGCACGCGTTTGCTCCTCGCCCTGACCGGCGGTCAGGTGGTGGAGATCCGGCGGTTAGGGCCGAACGCCACCACCGTCGCCCATCGGACGATCCTCGCCGTTGCCCGCGCCGCCCACTGATTCCTCGCGGAACGACTCGACCGGATCGATCGTGACCGTCGGGCTCGTGCTCGCGGTGCTCTGGCCCAGGTAACGGATCAGCGTCGCCGCCAGACCGTCGAGACTCCCACCGCCGCCACCTCCGGTGACGAGTACCTCCGGGACCACGGTGATGTGACCGTCGGCCACGGCGTTCGCCACTGCCACCAGCGCGGTCGCGGTCCCGCCGAGCGCTTCCTTCTGCGCCTCGAACCCGGTCGCACGCGCCACACCGAGCGCCTCGGTGGCCTTCGCCTCCGCGAGACCGATGGCCTCGATCTTCGTCGCCTCGGCGCGCCCGGTCAGCTCCACGTAGGCGGCTTCACCGGTGGCTTCTGCCTGCCGCGCGTCGGCCCGGTTGCGCTGGATCTCGACGCTCACCTGAGCGTTCGCCAGTTCGGCCTGCATGTTGGCCGTGCCCTTGGCCTTCTCCATCTCGATGCGGCTGGTCTGTGCGCGTTGCATCTCCTCGAACGTCGCCTTCTCCTGGTTGGCGATCTCACGCTCGGTCAACACCTTGACCAGTTCTTCCGGGAAGTGCACGTTCTGGATGTAGACGCCCTTGGTCTCCACCTCGTACAGCTGCAGGTACTCGGTGACGTGCACCAGTGCGGCCTGCTGCACCTGCATGCGGGTCTCGATGAACGTCACCGCGGCCTGATCCTGGAGCGTGTTCCGGAAGTGGTTCCCCACCGCGGATTGCAGCACTTCGTTCACGAGGTTGAGCATCGTGCCGACCATCGAGATCACTTTCGGCGCCCGCGTGTCGGGCACGTGGATCTGCACCTGGAGTTCGATCGAGAACACGAAACCCTCGCGGCTCTTGCCTTCGATCGGCGCGAGGTGGGCATCGAGGTTGTGCGACGCGCTGATCTCCTTCGACCAGTTGAGCGTCAGGATCGACGTCGGCACGATCTCCGGCGCGTAACACCGCGGGTTGATCGGGTACTTGCCCGTCCGCAACGGCTCCCGCCAGATCCCGCGGTGCCCGGGCGAAACGATCGAACCGAACTTGAACTCACTGCCACTGGTGTCGAGGGTGGGCAGACCGACGAAGGCCTTGATGACCGCGACCTCACCTTGGTTGACCACGAGCATCGGCACCATCTCGACGCGAACCAGGAACGGGTTCAGCAGGTATGCGCCGTAGAGGAGCGGGTCGTGCTGCAGGCCGATCTTGCCGCCGGCCTCCAGGAACGCCTGGATGTCCTGATAGTTGTTGTGCTCGATGTTCTTGTTGCCGAGCAACACCTCGATGATGCGCGCATCGGTCTCGCTGGTGGACGCGCCGCGCTCCACCGCGTCCTGCTCCATGCCGGTGACGTCCGCGTAGCCCTTGAGGCGACTGGCGATGTCGCCACTCGGCAGCGGATCACCCTCGAGCACGGTGACGATGCCGATCATGTCGACCGGACCCTCGGGGGAGATCACGACGACGCGCAACGCCTCCGCGGCCAACCCGAACGATGCCGGCGACAACATGCCACCACTTCCCCGCGTCTGCGAGGCGATGTCCGGGGACACCGGCACGCCGTACACCTGACCCGGCGTCAGGACGAGGAACGCCACCGGGTGGATCGGCACCAACGTTCCCGGCGGCAGCACCGGACGCTGCACGCCCTTCTGGCCACCGCCGTTCACGAACGTCGCCAGTTTGGAGAAGTTGGCGAACTCGGTGCGGTACACACCGCTCTTGGCGCCGATCGGCAACGGTTGACCCACCTGCGCGATCACGACGCCGATCTCACCCGCCGGGACCTGCACCCACGGGAACTTCTGCACCGCGTTGACCGGCCACAACTTCAGGCGCAGACCCGGCGTGAGCAGTTCGGCCTGATACCCCGCCTCACCACGGAACGCGATCGGGTTGTCCTCCGGCAGCTTGCGAGCCGCGAACCGCTTGTTCACCAGCCCGACCTGGGCCGGCCCGATCAGATGGACCGACTTGAACAGCAGGATCGCGACGAAGAACACCACGACCAGCACGATGACGTACACCATGTCCCCTACCCCTCTTCGAGCGTTGTACCGCACTTCGTAGCACCCGGAACCGGTCCCGGTGATCGTTCGTTCCCTATTCGCGAGGTTTCGCGGGCATGCTGGTGCTGTGCCGAGACGAGTCCACGCCGAATCGCATCGCTCCGATCGCATCGGCTGGCTCCGCGCCGCGGTCCTCGGCGCGCAGGACGGTGTCGGTTCGACGTCGAGCCTGCTCATCGGAGTGGCGGCGGCGAGTAGCGACCGCAACGCACTCATCATTGCGGGCGTCGCGGCCGTCGTGGCCGGCGCGCTGTCGATGGCCGCCGGCGAATACACCTCGGTGTCCTCGCAGCGCGACACCGAGCACGCTGACATCGCCCGCGAGACCGTCGAACTCCAGGAGTTCCCGGAGACCGAGCTCGAGGAGCTGACCCAGATCTACGAACAGCGCGGCCTCGACCGCCCGATCGCACGCCAGGTCGCCATCCAGCTGACGAAGACCGACGCGCTCGGGACCCACGTCCGCGACGAGCTGGGCCTCGACATCGAAGGCACCGCGCGCCCGATCCAGGCGGCCGGCGTCTCATCGATCGGTTTTCTCCTCGGCGCCACTCCGTCGGTCTTGATTGCAGCCGCGGTGCCGGCGTCGGCGCGCATCGCGGTCATCGCCGTCGCCGCGCTCGTGCTCCTCGCGGTGATCGGCGCGGTCGGGGCCCGCCTCGGCGCGGCGCCCGTCGCGCGCGCCGCCTTGCGCGTGACGCTCATCGGTGGCGTTGCCATGCTCATCGCCGCCCTGATCGGAAAGCTGCTCGGCACCGTCGTCTGACGCGCCCCGCTTCGCTCCCGCCATTTCGGTCACGTCATTTCGGTCCGTCCGCTCGCACTCCTGACCGTCATGCCCTCCGCGCGCTCGCTCCCGTCATTCCGGTCCGTCCGCTCGCACTCCTGACCGTCGTGCCCTCCGCGCGCTCGCTCCCGGACTGCTCGCCTCCGCTGCGCTCCGGCTCGGGAGTGGCTCCGGCGGATGACCTCGCCCGTCTCGTGCGGCGAACTACTCCTCGAGGGCTTCGGTGAGGGCGGGGGCGAGGTCGCCGTGGGGGGTGACGATCACGTCGTCCAATCCGAGCCAACCGGCGAGGAGTCGGAGTTCAGCCGCAAGTTCGATCGCGACGTCGGGCTCCGGGATCGGGTCCTCGGCGAAGGTGCCACGGACCAGGAGGGCACCAGCAGCGCGGTCGGCCTTCAGGTCGACGCGCGCCACCAAGCGGTCGCCGAGCAGGAACGGCAGGACGTAGTAGCCGTACGTCCGCTTCGCGGCCGGCGTGTAGATCTCGATGCGATACCGGAACCCGAAGAGTCGCTCAGTGCGGTCACGAAACCAGATCAACGAGTCGAACGGCGACAACAGCGCGCGCGCCCGTACCGAACGTGGGACGCGTGCCGCGGGATCGACGAACGCCGGCTGCTTCCATCCCTCGACGCGCGCCGGGAGGAGTAGTCCCTCCTCCACCAACTCCGCGATCACCGGGCGGGTCTTCGGCACGTTCAGCCGGAAGTAGTCGCAGAGATCCGCGATCGTCCCTACCCCGAGCGATCGTGCAGCACGCAACACCATCGCCCGCTGCGCCTCGGGTTCGCTGAGCCCCGGCGCGTCCACGTGCTCCGCCGGCAGCATGCGGTGCAGGAGGTCGTACTCCCGTTCGAAGTTGGCGCGTCGCCGCGCCGAGATCACCCCGTAGGCGAAGAGCACCGCGAACGCGCGCTGCGTGTTGTCCCAGCCCCACCACGGTCCCGACCGCCCTTCCCGGTCCGTCATGTCACTTGGTGCGATGGGACCCCGCTCGCGGACCACCGTATGGATCCGATCGACCACATCGGGATGTTCCTCGGCCATGCGCCGAAGCCCGGCCCAACGGATGAACTTCGAGTTCATCGTCGATCGGTACCAGGGCAACGTCTCGATCGGCAGTAGGGAAGCCTCGTGGGCCCAGTATTCGAACAGCTCGCCGGCATCGAGCATCTTCGGCAGCACATCGCGCGGGTGCGGGCCGAGCCGCGCGAACAACGGCAGTTCCTGGGAGCGCACCAGGACATTCACCGAGTCGATCTGGATCAGTCCGACCCGGTCGAACACCCTCCGCACGTGCCTCCGGTCGACGCGACCAGCAGGCCGAGGATCGGCGAACCCCTGTGCCGCGAGTGCCATGCGCCGCGCCCGGGAAACGGAAAGCTCCATCACTCCGACCACCCCGAACCGGCGGGCAGACTGCCCGGATGCGTACGCGAGCCGACATCGACCGTCAGTCCGACCTCGGAGGTCGCGTCGCGACCGTCACCGGTGGCAGCCGCGGCATCGGTCGCGCGATCGCCGAGACCTTCGCCATGTGTGGCGCGCAGGTGGTGATCGCGAGTCGGAAGGCCGAGGCGTGCGAGACCGTGGCAAGCGCTATCACCGATGCCGGCGGCCGGGCCATCGCGGTGCCGACCCACGCCGGCCGGGTCAACGAGCTCGCGGCGCTGGTGGCCACGACGGTCGACCGCCTCGGCGGCATCGACATCGTGGTGAACAACGCGGCCAACGCGCTCGGTCTGCCGATCGGCTCGATCACCCCGGAGGCGTGGGAAGCGTCCTACGGCACCAACCTGCGGGGTCCGTTGTTCCTCGTGCAGCACGCGCTGCCCCATCTCGTCGCGAGCGATCATGCGAGCATCGTCAACGTCATCAGTGCGGGCGCGTTCACCCACGGAACGTACCTGTCGATGTACTGCTCCGCGAAGGCTGCGGTCCTGCAGATGACACGCGCGATGGCCGCCGAGTTCGCTCCCCACGACATTCGGGCCAACGCACTCGCGCCCGGGACCACCGACACCGACATGGTCCGCAACAACGATGAAGCCGCTCAGCTCGCGATGGCGAACGCCGGTCTGATCAAGCGCATGGCCCGACCCGAAGAGATCGCGAACGGTGCCCTGTTCCTCGCCAGCGACGCCGCCAGCTTCATGACCGGTCAGTGCCTCGTCATCGACGGCGGCATGACCACGCCTTGATCGCTCGTTCGCTCGCGCTCCGTCTCGGGAGCGGGCATCGCAAGCTGCACAGTTCTCAGCGGCCGACGGCTATCTGACGCGAACGTTGTGCCCCTTGGTGGTTACAGGCCGAGGCGGGTGAGACTGTGGACGCAGGAGCGGGTGGCGCCGTCCTTGATCTGACCGGCGCCGACGCCGAGGAGCGCAGCGAACGGGCCGCAGTCGTTCGGACGGATCCACACGTGGACCTGAATGTTCGGGTTGAACTTCGTGAGTCCAGGTCGGCAGTTGCCCTGCGGGTCGGTCAACCCACGAACCTGCGGTCCATCGGTCGGCGTCGCGGGACCGAAACACAGATTGTCGTGGTAGTGGAACTGCACGAGCGGGCTGTTGATCGGCGGCGGGTTGTCGAAGGTGTACTGCTTCGGGAGGATGTACATCGCGGCTTCGAGCGTCTTGGTACCGGTGGCGCGGTCGACCTTGTAGACGAGGGACTCCGGGTGGGTCGGGTCGAAGATCGTGTTGTCGTCGATCCAGTCCCAGTGGAGAAGGTGCTCCTCGCCGGTGAGGCCGTCACCGATCGATTGGAAGCCGTCGGCCTTGGCCTTGTTGATGTCGTCCCACTGCGGCAGCGTCTTGATCGTGGAGACGAGCAGGTTCGTGGCCAACTTCTGCTGCGCCGGCGTGACGCCCTTCACTCCCGAGAGGTTCACCGACGCCGGGTCAACCGTGCCGTCGGGCTCGGTCTTGAGCGGGTTGGCCAGCGTGTAGGCGGGACCTGTGCTCGGCTTGACCCCTTTGCACTTGCCCGGGTTGTCGAGTTGGTAGTGCGCGTCCATGCATTGCATCTCTTGCGGGGTCATGCCGACACTGCTGGAGCTCGGCGAGGTCGAAGCCGCCTTGGAACTGCTACTCCCGCAGGCGGCCAAGGCGACGGCGATCGCCAGCCCGACGACCGCAGTCGAGAACACACGAGAAAACCGCACAGGAAACCCCCAACTCGAGAAGTGAGGTCACCCTACCGAATGTTGCACGCCGCGTGCAGTCGGCTACTCGGACTTCTTCTTCCCCAAGGCCTTCTGTGCTTTCTTCCATGCCCGCACCCGGGTGAACGCCTCCCGGGAGTCGATGTCGGCGACCGAACGCGGGGTCGGGTCACCGAAGGGTCCGGCGTAGGTTTCCCAGCCGGCGGGGGCGACGCCGAGTCGCTTGCCCAGGATCGCGAGGAAGATCTTCGCCTTCTCATCGCCGTAACCGGGGAGCGCCCGGATGCGGTCGAACAACACGGCGGGGTCCTTCACCCCGCGCCAGATGTTGGCGGCGTCACCGTCGTACTCGTCGACGAGTTGCTGACAGAGGGCATGGGCGCGCTTGGCCATCGCCGACGGGAACCGGTGGACCGCCGGCTTCTCGCGGAAGACCTCGTCGATCGCATCCGGCGTCATCTCCGCCATCGCCCTCGCGTCGAGAGCACCGATGCGCCGCTTCAACGTGGCCGGACCCTTGAAGGCCCACTCCATCGGGACCTGCTGGTCGAGCAGCATGCCGAGCACCAGCGCGAGGGGTTCGTCGACGAGGAGCTGATCGGCCTCGTCGTCGCCGGTCACGGGAAAGGTGGGGCGCGCCATGCGCGTATCGTACGCGCCCGGACGCGAGGTGGGCCCGACCTGACGGCCGGGCCCACGTCATTTCGCGCCGGACGGATCAGCCGAAGCTGATCACCAGTTGCGGCGCGTTTGCACCCTGACGGCTCGAGAACGTCACGAGGTCGCTCGTCGCGCCCGACAGCGTGAAGCTGTACTCACCACTTGCGGTGACGAGCGGCGTGACGTCGTACTCGACCCAGCTGCCGAGCGGTGCCTGTTGGCTGGTGGCGAGCGCCGAACCCGTGAGAGCCGGTCGGTTGTTCCACGTCAGGCCGCTCTCGGTCCAGGTCGCGTTGGCGGTCTGGTAGAGGGCGCCCGTCGAGTTGCTGGCATCGGTGACGAACAGCCGCAGCTTGGCCGACACCGGTGTGGCCGGCAGCGCGCCGACCGAGAACCGGAGGTACGGCTGATACTGCGTCCCGAACTGGGAGAGACCCTGGATCGTCGTCGCTGCGCCGAAGTTGGTGTTCGCCTGGTTCGATCGTGCATAGGTGTCAGCGACCGGAGTGATCGTCACCGGCGCGGTCACTACCTTGATCACCTGCGTCGCGGTGTTGCTCCCGTTGGCGTTCGTCACCGTGAGTGACGCCGTGTAGGTGCCGAGGGCCGCGTAGGTATGCGACGGGTTCGTTGCCGTCGACGGCGCAGATCCGTCACCGAAGTCCCAGATCCGACTCGTCACTGGCCCGTAGGTGGTGTCCGTGAACTGCACGGGCAGCGGCGCCGGGCCGACCAGTGGCGTCGCCGTGAACGTTGCGTTCGGCGGACCGTTGACGATGTCAAAGACAAACACCGCGTACCGCAGCGGGTCACCCAGCGGCCGGAAGTCGTAGCCGTCCACGATGAACAACTCGCCGTCGATCATGGTGATGTCGCGGGAGTCCAGGATCCCGAACGGACGGAGATCGATATTCCAGCCCGGCACCAACGTGTCGGTCGCGGCGTCGAGAAGGACGAGGTGCTGCTGCGTGGTCACTGCGAGGGCCAACTTGCCGTCCGCCGTGTACGTGATCCCGGTGATCCCACCCGGAAGCGCTCCCGTCACGGAGACCGGCGTCCCGAGGGTGTTGGTGTCGTAGTCGTAGGCCGTGATGATCCCGCCGTGGGCGAAGAACAGGCCCACACCTGGACGCCAGGCGGCGCCGGTCGCGTCCGTACCCTCGGGCAGCGCCCGGTACGACTCGACCTGGAACCGTCCACCCGAGTCACGCGTGAGCCGGTAGATCGCCGGGTCGTACGGAGGCTGGATCGTGTTCGGCGTGCTCGAACAGCAGTTGCCCGAGAACTGGTAGAGCACGTCGTGCACCTGGTCGTACACGGTCGACTCGAAGTCGTCGGAGCGGGACAGCCCGGCCGGGTTGCCCATGCCGCCCACGGGCAGCGCGTTGGAGAAGTCGCTCCGCGGGAGTGCCCGCCGCACGGTGCTCGCGGTGGCGTCGACCTCGAAGATCTGGTCACCATTGTCGTCCGACATCCAGAGCGCGTCGTCCTTGGGCACGTACGTCGCACCCTCGAGGTCGAACGACCGAATCGCCGGGTTGGTGCCCTTGAACGGCGATGTCGTGAAGGACCGGCTCAACGCCACCCCCGGCGAGGGAGGCATCGGGAGAGACCCAACGGAGCCGCTGCTGTATGAGAGCACGAGCTGCGGGGCGTTGGCGCCCTCCTTGCTCGAGAACCCGACCGTATCGGCGCTGCCGTTGATGAGCGTGAAGCCGTACTGACCGGCCGCGGTGACGGTCGACGTGACGTCGAACTCCACCCACTGGCCGAGTGGGGCGTTCCGGGTGGCCCCGAGGGCGCCGCCGGTCGTCCCCGGTCGGTTGTTGTACGTGGTGCCGGTCTCGGTCCACGTGGTGTTCGCCGTGCGCACGAGCGTCCCGCTGGTGGCGCTGGCGTCGGTCACGAACAGCCGCAGAGTGGCGCTGACCCGAGGCGCCGGGAGCGACGGCACCGTGAACCGCACGAACGGCTGGTAGGTCACGGCCCGGTTGCCATTGCCGGACTTCGATCCCTGGATCGACGTTTGCGTGCCGAAGTTGGAACCGGCGGAGTCCGACCGCACGTAGGTGTCCGCGGTCGCCGTCACCGTGGTGGGGAGGGCGGAAACGTTCACGTAGTCGGTGCGGATCCGAGTGTTGGTGCCGTCGGGGCTCGTGACGGTGAGCTTCACCGTGTACTTGCCGTTCGCGAGGTAGGTGTGCAGCGGGTTCTGCTCGGTGGACGTGGAACCGTCACCGAAGTCCCAGGCCCATCCGGTCAACCCGCCGACGCTCGCGTCGGTGAACTGCACCGGCAGAGGCGACGCGCCGCTCGTCGGAGTTCCGCTGAACTTCGCGTTGAGGAGCGGCGGGTTCACTGCGACGTTCACGAGGTTCGGCTGCGTGGTCGTGGCGGTGCCCGTGGCGTTGGTGACCGTCAAGGTCACGCTGTAGATACCCGCGGTGGTGTAGGCGTGGGTCGGGCGAGCCACGGTCGACGTGGAGCCGTCACCGAAGTCCCAGATCCACGACGTCGGCACCCCGGTACTGCGGTCGATGAATGTGGTTGCCACTGGAGCGGTGCCGATGGTCGGCGACGCAGTGAAGTTCGCCGTCGGTGCACCACTCGCGTCGACGATGTCGAACACGAACATCGCAAACCGCAGCGGGTCACCGATCGGCCGCAACCCACCGTCGACGACGAACAGTTGATCGCCGACGAGTGCAACGCCGCGGGGATCCACGAAGCCGTATGGCGTCAGGTCGAAGGACCACCCCGGTACCACCGTCCACGTGGCGGTGGACACCCGGTACAGGACGTTGAGGTGGCTGGTGACCAGCAGGTCCTGGCCGTCGGTCGTGAAGTGCATGCCGCTGATCGCGGTGTCCACGCCGGGGATGACGATGCCGGTACCGATCGTGTTCGTGGCGTAGTCGTACGGGAGGATCGTCTGACCCTTGCCGAAGTAGAGCCCGGCGCCGGGGCGGACACCCGCCGCGACCGGGTCCGTGCCGGCGGGCAACGCCTGGTACGACTCGACCTGGAACTTGCCGTTGCCGTCACGGGTCATGCGGAACACACTCGGGTCCAGACCGGTCGCGGTGCAGCAGTTGCGCGAGAACGCGTACAGCACGTCGGCGGTCGGGTCGTAGGTGAGTGCGGCGATCGAGTCGCTGCGGGTGGTTCCGGCCGGCGTTCCCACGCCGCCGAACGGCAGCGCGTTGGTGAAGTCGGCGGTCGGCACGACGCGCCGGAGCGCGTTCGTGGTGGCGTCGATCTCGTACGCCTTCGTGCCGTCGGTGAGCCATACGGCGTTGTCCGACGGGACAGAGGCGTCGCCGCCCCCACCCGCGGCCGAGGTGGTGGTCCCCGGGAACGGCGAGGTCGAGAACTGGTGGTTCAGACGCAGACCGACGTTGGGCGGGTTCGGCAGCGATGACGTCGAGCCACCGACGGTCGGGAACGTGAGCACGAGCTGCGGCGCGTTGGCACCCTCACGGCTGGAGAACGCGACCGAGTCGGATCCGTGGTTGGTGAGGGTGAATCCGAAGCTTCCGGCGGCCGTGACGGTCGAGGAAACGTCGAACTCGAGCCACTGGCCGAGCGTCGCCGCCTTGCTCGCGGCGAGCTGCGCGCCCGTGGTCGCGGGCTTGTTGTTCCAGTTGGTGGTGGTCTCCGACCACGAGGTCGCACCCGT
>JBBQXR010000078.1:0-10927 GCA_038209455.1 Acidimicrobiia bacterium | reverse complement strand
GGCGAGGAACCCGATCTCGACCCGCAGCGCCAAGTCCGAGATGAGCGACGCGCCGATCACGAACGCGACGACGCCCGCACCCCAGGCGACGGCGGCTTCCTTGTGGCCGTGGAGGGCGATCAAGGCTTGCGCGATCGTCAGGGCGATGATGAAGACGCCGTTGCCCGCCACCAGCAACCCGAGGTTCACTGCGGTGACGTTGAACTTGTCGGCGCCGAACAGCAGCTTGCCGATCGGCACACCGACCGCGAACGCCGCCGCGGTGCCCAACGCGGCGATGCCGACGACGATGGTCATCAACTGGCGGAAGCCACGACGGAAGTCGTCGTGACGGCCGGTACTGGCGAGCCCGGCGAGCTTCGGCAGCAGGGTGCCCTGGACGGCCTGGAACAACAGCGGCGGGATCCGTCCCACGAAGAACGCACTGCTGAGCCCCGCGGCGACCCTGGCGTCGGAGTGCTTGCGCAGGATCCCGACGCCGAGCAGCACCGAGTATCCGAGCGTCTGCATGAGGAGTGAGCCGGCGAGCAGCCAACCGAGTGAGTTCGAGAGCTCCGAGTAGGGCGCGGGCGGTCCGTCCTCCACCAGGCCGTGCTGGCCGCGGAGCGCGATCCCGGTGGCGATGAAGGGGGAGAGTGCGATGCAGAGGCCGTACGCCCCGGCCGAGTGCACACCGGCCGCCCACAACGCGATGGCGGCGATCAGCTTCGCCGCGCCGTCGATGGCGAGGATCATCCCGTAGGGCATGAAGCGGCCGTTCCCCGACAGCGTGCCCCGGGTGAGGTGCATGAACGCGAAGCCGAAGAGGCCGATGGCCAGGCTCACGACGAGCATCCAGTCGCCGTGGAAGAAGCCCTCCACGTAGAGCGGCGCGGTGGCCACGGCGGCCACCGCCATGATGCAGGTGAGGAGCAGGCCGAGCCGGGCGGCGCGATGCACGAGCGGCCCGCCGCCGACCCCCTGGGCCCTTCGGTGCGCGAGCGCCCGGCCGACTTCCTGCTCGAGTGGCAGAAAGAGACCGGGTCCGGCCACGAAGATGAAGCCCCAGAACGCGTTGAACGCCGAGTACACGTGGTCGTCGGGGAGCGCCTGGCGGACCACGATCAGGAAGATGTACGTGGTGACCGCGGTGATGATCAGACCGCCGCCGACGGCGAAGGTGCCCTCGGGGACCGCGTCCTTGGTCTTGCCGATGAGTTGCCCGGCCCGGTCTTTCACGCGAAGGAACCCGTTCTGGAACGTAGGGAGATACCGGTGGACCGCAGCCACCGGGAGCGGCCCCGGAGTCTACCGAAGGGCGCGATGGAGTCGGCGCAGCCCGCCGGCGGGGGAATGACCGTCGCACCGGGACGGTTGCCGGTGAAGCCCCAGACTCCGCGATGATTGCCGGGTGAAGACACGGACGCTCCTGATCCTGGCGGCGGTCACGGCCCTGGCGATCCTGGCCGCCGGGACCGAGCAGATCTTCATCGCCCGATGAAAGTGGGAGAATCGGTCTTCCGGGATGATGCCCCGACCCGATCGGTCCTAACCCGTTCCTCACCCCGGCGGAATGGGCAATGCTGCCGGAAACCCGAACAACCTGGAGGCACCGATGGCTGACCACTTCGACGTCGTGGTGCTCGGCGGCGGCCCGGGTGGCTATGCCGCAGCTCTCTACGGCGCAGCGGCGGGACTGAACATCGCCATCATCGAGGAGGAGCGCATCGGCGGCACGTGCCTGCACCGCGGGTGCATCCCGGCCAAGGAGTTGCTCCAGACCGCCGAGGTCCTGCGGACGGTGCGGGGCGCGAAGGAGTTCGGCGTCGACGCCGGCCAGCCGACGGTGGACCTCGCGACGAGCCTGGCCCGGAAGCAGACCGTTGTCGATCGACTCACCAAAGGTCTCGAAGGTCTGCTCAAGGATCGCAAGGTGACGGTCGTCATCGGCACCGGCACCGTTGTCGATGCGGCCGCGCGGCGCGTGCAGGTCTCCGACGGCACCGAACTCACCGGCGAGGCACTCATCCTGGCCACCGGCTCGACGACGCGTTCCATCCCGGGGTTCGACTTCGACGGCGAGAAGATTCTCTCGTCGGACCACGTGCTGACCATGGATCAGATCCCCGGCCGGGTCGCAATCATCGGTGGCGGCGCGATCGGTTGTGAGTTCGCGTCCTACCTCGCCGACGTCGGCAGTGACGTCACCGTGCTCGAGGCCCTGCCGAGCATCCTGCCCGGGGTCGACAAGCAGGTGGCCGACATCGTCGCCCGGGCGTTCAAGAAGCGGCACATCACCGTCCAGACCGGGGTCACCGTCTCCGGCTACGACCGCGGCGGGGCGCTCACCGTCCACGCGGCACGCGGTGACGAAGTCCTCGACCTCGAAGTCGACGCGATCGCGGTCAGTGTCGGACGGCGGCCCCGCTCGGACAACATCGGGCTCGAGGGGTCCGGCGTCGTCGTGGACCAACGCGGGTTCGTGACCGTCGACGATCACATGCGCACCGCCGTGCCCGGGGTGTACGCCGTCGGTGACCTGGTGGCCACCCCGGCGCTCGCGCACGTGGGGTTCGCGGAGGCGATCGTCGCGATCAAGACGATCCTCGGCGAGGACGTGATCCCGATCGACTACGACCGGGTGCCGTGGGGGATCTACTGCCATCCGGAGGTGGCGTTCACCGGGCTCACCGAGCAGGCGGCGATCGACCGTGGCTACGCGGTCGAGACGTCGGTGCACCGGTTCATGGGCAACGGTCGCGCGCTCATCATCGGCGAACCGGACGGCATGGTGAAGATCGTCGCCGAGCAGGGAAGCGGCGTGATCCTCGGCGTCCACATCGCCGGGCCGTGGGCCACCGAACTCATCGGTGAGGGCTACCTCGCGGTGAACTGGGAGGCGACGGCGGCCGATCTCGGCGCGCTGATCCACCCGCACCCGACCCTCGGGGAACTGTTCGGCGAGTCGGCGCTGGCGCTCACCGGCCGCTCACTTCATGGGTAACGGAAGGGAACGCACGTGGATGTGACGATGCCCCAACTCGGCGAGACGGTGACCGAGGGGACCATCACCAAGTGGTTCAAGGCGGTCGGTGACTCGGTCGCGCTCGACGAACCGCTCTTCGAGGTCTCGACGGACAAGGTCGACTCCGAGGTGCCGTCGCCCGGTGCCGGGGTACTCACCGAGATCGTGGTCGCCGAGGGCGACACCGTCGATGTCGGTGTCCGCCTGGCCGTGATCGGCGACTCGAGTGAGGCGCCCGCGCTCGCGCCCGACGCGACGCGGGAGCCGGCCGCCGCGCCCGTCGCCGCGCCGGTGGTCTCGACCCCACCCGCGCCGCCGTCGGTGCCGGCTCCTGCTGCGGCACCGGCACCGCCTCCCGCGCCCGTCCCGGCTCCTGTTCCTGCTGCTGCTCCTGCACCCGCGGCAGCGCCGGCCGGGGGCGTCACGGGTCGGGTGACCTCACCGCTCGTGCGCAAGATGATCAGCGAGCGCGGGCTCGACGCCGGGACCATCGTCGGCAGTGGCGAAGGTGGGCGCATCACCCGGCGCGACGTCGAGTCGGCCGACAGCCGCACGACCGCTCCCGCATCCGGACCGGCGCTCGCACCGAGCGCGGCACCGCTCCAGGTCCGCGTGGGCGATGAGCGGATCCCGTTCGACAACATCCGGCGTCGGACCGCCGAACACATGGTGCGCTCGAAGTCGACGAGCGCGCATGTTGCCACCGCCGTCGAGGTCGACTTCGAGGCGGTGGAGCGCGTGCGGCGCGCCCACGGCGCGCGGTTCCGGGCCGAGGAAGGGTTCGGCCTCACCTATCTCCCGTTCATCGTGCGGGCGTTCTGTGATGCCGTCCATCACTACCCGTCGGTCAATGCCAGCGTCGACGGCGATGCGCTCGTCGTCCACCACGACGTCAACCTCGGGATCGCGGTCGACCTCGAGTTCTCGGGGCTCATCGCTCCGGTCGTGCGCGCCGCCGACTCGTTGCGGCTGCGCAACGTCGCCCGTGAGATCAACGACCTCGCGGCGCGGGCCCGATCGAAGCAGTTGGGCCCCGACGAGATCATCGGTGGGACGTTCACCATCACGAACATGGGCCCGTTCGGAACGCTCTTCACCGTCCCGATCATCAACCAGCCTCAGGTGGCGATCCTCGCGACCGACGCGGTGCGCAAGCGCCCGGTCGTGGTCGAGGGGCCCGACGGGGACGACGCGATCGCGGTGCACGCGACCGGCGTGCTCACGCTCACGTGGGATCACCGGGCGTTCGACGGCGCGTACGCGGCGTCGTTCCTCCACGCGCTGGCCGAGATCCTCGAGACGCGCGACTGGGAAGCCGAGCTGGCGTGACCCGCCGATGACGGGCACGCGCACGCTGCGGAGTCGTTGGCTCGGACGCGTCAGGTACGACGAGGCGCTCGCGGTGCAGCGGGCGATCCATGCCCGGAGCGACGACGACTATCTGCTGCTCCTCGAACACCCGCACACGTACACCCTCGGCCGGCGGGCCGATCCCGTGCACGTCCTGGTCGACCCGACGACGGTCGGGGCGGAGTTGATCGAGACCGATCGCGGTGGCGACGTCACCTACCACGGGCCCGGCCAACTGGTGGGGTATCCGGTCGGGGAACTCGCAATGTCCGCTGCGGGCGTGCGTGACGTCGTGGCCCACGTCCGACGGCTCGAAGCGGCACTGATCGACGTGCTCGGCGGGTTCGGCATCACCGGCGAACGGGTCGAGGGTCGCAGTGGCGTCTGGGTGCGGGCGCGCGGTCCGGCGCGCTTCGGCTCGGACGGGATGGAGAAGATCGCCGCCATCGGGGTGCGCGTCGCACGCGGTCGCACGATGCACGGGTTCGCGCTGAACGTCGACTGCGACCTTGCGATGTTCGACCACATCGTGCCGTGTGGGATCTCGGATGCCGGGGTCACGTCGATGGCGGCGGTCCTCGGGCACGCGCCCGCCATGGCCGCAGTGGTCGAGGCCGTGACCCGGTCCTGGGCGCGGGCCGATCGTCACCTCCAGATCGAGACGGCGGCGGTGGCCGACCAGCGCGTCGACGCCGGTGGCGACGTCGGTCCCGGTCGGCGACCCGCATGGATGAAGGTGACTGCGGACCTCGGTCCGGAGTACCGCGAACTCAAACGGTTGGTCCACGATCAGGGCCTGCACACCGTCTGTGAGGAAGCGGGCTGCCCCAACATCTTCGAGTGCTGGTCGCAACGCACGGCCACCTTCATGATCCTCGGCGATCGGTGCACGCGGGCGTGTGGGTTCTGTCTCGTCGACACCCGCAAACCCTTCCCGATCGACCCCGACGAGCCGCGTCGCGTCGCCGACGCGGTGGCCACGCTCGGTCTCGCGCACGCGGTGATCACGAGCGTCGCCCGTGACGATGTGCCCGACGGTGGCGCGGCCGGGTTCGCCGCCACGATCCGCGCCGTGCGCGAGCGCAACCCGGAAACCACCATCGAGGTGCTCATCCCGGACTGCAAGGGCGATGGCGCGTCGCTCGCCACGATCTTCGCCGCCCGGCCCGATGTGCTGAACCACAACCTCGAGACGATCGCCCGGCTGCAACGCACGGCGCGCCCGTCGGCGGGATACGCGCGGTCGCTCGGTGTCTTGGCGCGTTCCAAGGACGCCGGTCTGGTGACGAAGTCGGGGATCATCCTCGGGCTCGGCGAGACCGCCGATGAAGTGCGCGCAGCGATTACCGATCTCGCCGCAGTCGGAGTGGATGTCCTCACCCTGGGTCAGTACCTCCGGCCGTCGCCCGACCACCTGCCGGTCGCCCGGTGGGTGCGCCCCGAGGAATTCGACGAGCTGGGTGCGTTCGCCCGGAGTCTCGGTTTTGCCCACGTCGAGTCCGGACCGCTCGTCCGCTCGAGCTACCACGCCCGCGCCGGTGCCGATGCCGCGCTCGGGGTTCCCGCGTAGGACCGGCATGGCCACCGACGTTTTCGCCGAACGGCAGGGCCGCGCCCGAGCCGCGCTGGAAGCGGCCGGGATCGACGCGCTCCTCCTCTCGGTGGGCGCCGATCTCCCGTACTTCACCGGGTACGAGGCCATGCCGCTGGAGCGCCTGACCATGCTCGTGCTGACGCGTGATGGCGAGGCCACGCTGGTGGTTCCGGAGCTCGAGGCGCCCCGTGTGCCGACGAACGGGTCCGCCACTCTGGCCGCGTGGCCCGAAGGGGGCGACCCGGTGGCGATGGTCAGGATGCTCACCCGCGGGGCCGGTCGCGTCGCCATCGGCGACCAGACCTGGAGCCGGTTCACGCTCGCGCTCCAGTCGGTGATGCCCGACGTCGCGTTCACCCCCGCGAACGCGATCACCGGCCCGCTCCGAGCGGTGAAGGATCAGGCGGAGATCGAAGCCCTGCGCGCGGCCGCGCTCGCGGTCGACGCGGTCGCATTGGAGATGCGCAGCCGGCCGTTCGGGGGCCGGACCGAGGCCGACGTGAGCCGGGAGCTCGTCGATCGGATGCTCGAGCACGGACACCAGCGTGCGAACTTCGCCATCGTCGGATCGGGTCCCAACGGCGCGTCGCCGCATCACGACGCCGGCGACCGGGTCATCGGGGATGGCGACGTCGTCGTCTGCGACTTCGGCGGCACCATGGCTGGTTACTGCTCGGATACCACGCGCATGTTCGTCGTCGGGGGGCCGTCGCCCGAGGTGGCCGAGACCTACGCGGCATTGGCCGAGGCGCAGGAACTCGCGGTGCGGGCCGCCACGGTCGGGACCGCGTGCGCCACGGTCGACGGAGTGGCCCGAACCGCGCTCGGCGGCCATGGCCTCGCCGACGCGTTCATCCATCGGATCGGTCACGGCATCGGGCTCGAAGCGCACGAGGATCCGTACCTGGTGGCCGGGAACGACACACCACTCGAGGCTGGGCACGCCTTCAGCATCGAACCCGGCGTGTACTTCCCCGGTCGGTTCGGCATGCGGTTGGAGGACATCGTCGTCGCGACCGGCACCGGACCCGATCGACTCAACTGCTCGCCGCGCGACCTCGCGTCGGTGGACTGAGCGGTGCACCTCGACGCAGCGACCCTGCTCCTGCAATGGGCCACCGGGGGTCTCGCGTTCCTCTGGCTCACGACGCGCGGGCGACTGGTGAGCCTCGGGTACGGCTGGCTCCTCCGCGGTGTCTATGGCGTGTTGGCCCTGGGCGGCATCGGCGCCGAGCTGCGTTCCGGGCACTCCGGGGCCGGTCACGTGTGGTTCCTGGTGGGCAGTATCGGTTTGGTCGCGGGCGCCGTGGTGGCGCTCGTGATGAGCGTGGTCCGGCGCGGCGCAGGTGTCCGCGAAGCCCAGGCCGCCCGGCTCCAGTCCGAGGCTCGGGTGGCGGCGATGGCCGGTGGTCGCGAGCGATCCGACGTCGGGGATGTCGAGACGGCCGACCGGGAGTTCCCTCCCGCGTTGGATATCGCCGCCCCGGTGGCCGGCATCGTGGGGCTCCTCGGCGCGGCGGCGTTCACCGGCGGTTCGTTCGCACTCGCGGCGGCGCGCCTCGTCGTCGGCGCACTGTTCCTCGGCGTCGTCACCGACGCGATGCTCCTCGGGCACTGGTACCTCACCCAGCCCGGCCTCCCGCGCGAGCCGTTGAAGGAACTGGTCCGGTGGAGCGCCTACGTGTGGCCCGCCGAGGTGCTGGTGATGCTGCTGCCGCCGGGGATGATCGGGGTGTTGAACAGTTCGCGCTCCGACGGGTACGGCGGGCTGCTCGGCTGGATGTGGGTGGTCTGTGCGATCACCACCGCGATCCTCTTCGGCGTCACATGGCTTGCATTGCGCGAGCGCTTCTATTCCGCGGTGATGGCCGCGACCGGCCTGCTCTATCTCGCGATCCTCACCGCCTTCGGCACCGATCTGGTGGCGCGCGCGTTGCTCGCACCGTGACGCCGTAGCCTCCGGAGATGACGCACCGGCCCCGACGCATCCGCGTCGCGCTCGCGCGTGGTGCAGTGACGACGGTGGTGGCACTGACCCTGGTCGTGACCTCCACGCCTACGCCGGCCCTGGCGAAGCGCGCGACCAACTGGGATCCGCGGCTCGCTCCGATCGCGCACAAGGTGGAGAAGCTGCGCCATCTCCGGTTCGAGCACGCGGTGCCGGCGGAGGTACTCCCGCCGGCGAAGTTCCGCAAGCGTGTGACCCAGGACCACGCCAAGACCACCAAGAAGCAGCGCCGAAGCCTGGCGGTGTCCGAGGCCGAGCTCCGCGCGCTCGGGCTCGTCGCCGGCAACTTCGACCTGTTCCGCGCCACCAACGACGTGCAGGGCTCGAGCGTGCTGGCGTACTACGACTCGCACGCCAAGAAGATCGTCGTGCGGGGCACCACCCTCGACGCCGAGGCGCGCATCACGCTCGCCCACGAACTCACCCACGCGCTCCAGGACCAGCATTACGACCTGGAACGTCTCGACCGAGAGGCGAAGTCCTCCGGCGCGCAGGACGCCGAACTCGCTCTGGTCGAGGGCGACGCGACCCGTATCGAGAACAAGTACTACGCCGGGTTGAGCGCGAAGGACCAGCGGTTCATCGACCGCGCGGAGGGTCCCAACGGGTCGGCGAGTGGTCAGCCCGCGGTACCCGACATCGCTGCACAGGCCGCGTCCGAGGGCATCATCGGTGCCGAACTCGACGCGCCGTACGCGCTCGGACCGCAGATGGTCGACGCGATCCTCGCCGCCGATCACCGCCCCGGCCTCGCGAGTGCGTTCCGGCACCCGCCGAACACGCAACTCGACTTCGTCCTCCCTTCGCAGGCGCTCGGCCGGAAACACCTCGCGAAGCTGACCCGGCCGTCGCTGCCACACGGCGCCCGGCGGCTCGCGGCCGATGAGCCGGACGACTTCGGTGCCGCCGACCTGTTCTTCCTGCTGGCCAGCCGGATCCCGGCGCCGACGGCACTGCGCGCCGCCGACACGTGGTCCAACGGACGGGAGCTGATCTCGCGTGCTGCCGACGGCAGGACGTGTGTCGATGTGGCGCTCGCTACGGGGACGCGATCCGGCGCCGATCGGCTCAACGCGGCCCTCACGATTTGGGCCGCGTCACTTCCCGGTGCCGAGGCGCACGCCACGCGGTCCGGTGCGCGGCTTTATGCGTGTGACCCTGGGCGCGCCGCTGGCGGGCCGCCGAACACCGCACAGTCGGCCCTGAAGTTGGCGGCCATCCGGTCGTCCCTGGTGGGCGAGTTGGTCGGTGGTGGTGCGCCGGGGCCGATTGCCTCCTGTATCGGTGACCGCATGCTCGACCGGCCCGAGTTCGCGATCGTCGTCGCCCAGGACGACCACGAGCCGACGAAGGCGGAGATCGCGTCGGTCCGTTCGATGATCGACGACCTCATCGCTGCGTGCCGTTGACTCGAGGCGGTTGACTCGACCCCACCGGCGTCCGGTCAGCGACGCGGCCCGAGGTCGATGAGCCAGGCATTGCCGAGATGACGGGCGTGCGCACCTGCGGGGAGCTGTGAAAGCACGGCCCGAGCTGCGGCCGGCGTGTACTGCACGTACCCCGCGTACGGGCCGACGTGGAGGATCACGTACCGCACGCCGAGCCGGCGGGCCGCACGGACCGCGGCCGGCGCCGGGAAGGTGTTGAAGACCTCGCGTCGTCGGGGGTAGTCGGTGGGCCAACTGCCGGAATAGCCGTTGATGCGCGGGTGGAGGTCGAGCGTGGAATAGAGCATGCGCGGTGCCTCGACCCGGGCCCACGCGCCGCCGTCGACCGGATCCTGGATCGGCAGTTCCGCGACCGCGCCACTCGGCCGACCGACGAGCGCGCGGTAGGTCGCGAGCGTCGCGGTGTCGTCGGGCAGGGTCACGCGATGGAGCGGTGCTGCGAGCTCGAGGAGCAGGAAGCCGGTGAGCGCAACGGCGACGACCGTCCCGAGCCGACCCCGGAGCAGGCGGACGAGGACGGTGATCCCGAATGCGGCCAGCACCGCGAGCGCGAGGAGACCCGGGACCGCGAGCCGCGCCGCGACCCGGATCCCGGAGAACCCGGGCACGTTGTCGTGGAACCACGCGAACGGCATGCGGTGACCGCGCACCTCGGGACCGAGGCTGAGGATCACCGCGGCAGCTCCGGCGGAGAGCATGAGCCAGAGCTCCCGGCGCCGGGCGGTGGGCATGACGTTACGGAGCTTGCTCCTTCGGTTGGCGGCGGCCGCGACGAGGGCGCCGAGACCGACGAGCCCCATGAGGTCGGTGCTGAACCCGGGGAAGAACGAATGTTCACCGCGGTCCACGCTCTTGTTCGCCCACGAGTCGATGCCCGGATACAGGATGCTGCCGATGGGGACGATCGCGAGGTCACGCGGTTGGAGGCCCCACTCCGGGACCAGCGGCCGTTCCTGACCGAGGTCGAGGTAGGGAATCACGAAGGGGATCGCGGTTGCGCTGAACAATGCGACGAGCACGAGCCCACTCCAGAACTTCGGGCCGGGCTTTCCTCGCTCGGTGATGAGGAAGCCCAGCAGGACGACCGCGACGCACACCATCCAGACCGCGCTGTAGTAGAGCGCGCCGAGGAAGAACGATGCGTTGACCAGGCCGAACCAGATCGCGTCGGTAGCGCGTCGGCGCTCCAGCCACCGGAACGCGAGGAGGAACCCGAGTGGGAACTGGCCGAGCAGGAGGAGCTGTAGATGTCCCTGGTGCATGAAGGTGAAGCTGCCGAACGTGTACGCCACCGCGGCGAAGAGCGACGCGTCCACCCGTCCGGTGATGCGTCGCGCGAGTGAGTACGTGGCTGCGAGCGAGACGAACAACATGCCGAACGCGAGCGCGTTCAGTTGCAATGCCCAACTCGCCCCCACCGCCCGCAGGATCGAGAAGGGGGCGAGCAGGACGAGCATGTTGTCCGTGTACGCAACCGTGAGGTCGTGCCGCCAGAAGATGTTGCCGTCGAAGAGGTGCGCCGG
>JBBQXR010000077.1:0-10958 GCA_038209455.1 Acidimicrobiia bacterium | reverse complement strand
ACGGGCTCCAGCCGAACCAGATAGCGGTGTCGAAGAAGGTCTTCGACGACAAGCACTGGAAGCTCGGTCAGCAGATCACGACGAAGTTCCCCGAGCAGGGTGCGGCACCGGTGACGATCGGAGCGGTGTTCGGACGGGGTCAGCGCGAAGGCTTGTCCGACTACTTCATTTCCCTCGACGGTTTCGACAAGCGGTTCAGCCAGATCGCCGACAGCCAGGTGTACATCGCGCTCGACCACGGAGCCTCGCTCAAGGACGTGCGGCCGAAGATCGAGGCGATCGCCAAGCAGTTCCCCGGCGCGAAGGTCAACGACATCAGTGGGCTCAAGGCCCAGTTCGAGACCCAGATCGACCAGATCCTCGGCCTGGTGTTCGCCCTCCTGTTCCTCGCGATCTTCATCGCGCTGCTCGGGCTCATGAACACGCTGCTCCTCTCGATCGTGGAACGCACGCGGGAGATCGGGCTGCTCCGCGCGGTCGGGATGTCGCGCAAACAGGTCCGGACCTCGGTCCGGTGGGAGTCGATCATCGTGGCCGTGTTCGGCGCGCTCCTCGGCCTTGTACTCGGGATCTTCTTCGGCTGGGCGATGGTCACCGCGCTCCACGACCAGGGGTTCACCCAGCTGTCGATCCCCAGCGGTCAGTTGATCCTCGTGGTGGTGCTCGCCGGCCTTGCGGGCGTGGTCGCGGCCGCATACCCCGCCCACCGCGCCTCCCGCTTCGACGTCCTCGACGCCATCTCCACCGAATAGGCCCCGTTTCTGGCACGCGGAACGCGCTGTTTTCGGCGCGTTCCCGGCGCCGATTCGGAGGATGGGTTGCGGGGAGTGTCAGTCGTAGGGGGACCAGGTGGCGCCCGCGGCGCGGAGTTCGGCGGTCACCACGTTGATGAAGGTCGAAGGACCGATCGTGGTGTCGGCCGCGCCGACGAGATGCAGGCGCGGGCTGAGCCCGTCGATCGCGTCGAAGACCCACTTCCCGGGGCCGCCGTCGGCTGCGGTCAATGCCGCCGCGGCACCAGTGAGATCGACCCGCGGTCGGGGGCGCCGGGACACGTAGTGCACCCAGGTCTCGTAGCGGTACTGGAACTCGGGGATTGCACCGCCGACGGTGATGACGGCGAACGAGTCGGTCGCGTTGTTGACGGCGTAGGGGTGCGCGGCCCGTTCGGCCACCATCGTGAACTGGTGCACGATCCGGTCCTGCCACGACTCGGGCACCGTGACGATCGCGAGGTCGAGATCGGGGTGGTCGGCAACGGTGATCGTGCCGTCGGCGATCGCCGTCTCGGTCGCGGTGATGTGGGTGTCTTCTTCGGCCCACGCGTCGCGATACCGATCGACGTGATCCACGATGTCCGCGAGGCGCGGCAACAGTGTTTCGTACGCATCATCGTCGGACTGGCCGCCCAGATTGGCGAGTGCGATGGCGGCGCGTGCCGCGTCCCGCTCGTGGAACCGGCCGAAGTCGCCGGCGCGCGCCACGTCGATCAGGCGATCACGACGGGCGAGCGCCGCATCCGGCTCGGTCAGGGCGAACACACTCACTATGCCGTCCTGGTCGAAGTGGTTGTTCGTGACGAAGTCGAGCGGTTGGTGGAGCTCGGGATGGTCGAGGTAGGCGAACGCGATCTCGGCGGAGAGGTTGCGCCGCAATGCGTCGGGGGTTGCCGAGCCGGGCCAGTGCGAGAGCGTGAGCGCGGTGCCCGGCTGCGCGGAACCGTCGACGACCACGTGCGGGATGTCGGTGAGCTGACTGTACGGGCGGTACTCCATGACGTCACCGTAAGAGATGAAGTCGACTTCAGGTCAAGCGCTATTGCCGGAGTTGGTGATCCTTGGCGCGCACCGAGGCGGCGAGGTGTTCCTGGTATTGCTCCATGCGCTCCCGCACGGCGGGCTCGGTGGCACCGAGGATCCGGACGGCCAACAGGCCGGCGTTGGTGGCGTTGCCGACCGCGACGGTTGCCACCGGGATCCCTTTGGGCATCTGCACGATGGAGAGCAACGAGTCCATGCCGTCGAGGTACGCGAGCGGGACGGGCACCCCGATCACCGGGAGCGCGGTCATCGACGCGGTCATCCCGGGCAGGTGAGCGGCACCGCCGGCGCCGGCGATGATCACGGCGAGACCGCGGTCCGCCGCGGTGCGGGCGTACTCGGTCATCACGTCCGGGGTGCGATGTGCGGACACGATCCGCACCTCGTGGGCGATGCCGAACTCCAGGAGGACATCGACGGCGGCCTGCATCACGGGGAGATCACTGTCGCTGCCCATGATCACCCCGACCAAGGGGCGCGGCTGATCCATGCCGGGGACGATAGCTGCGAACGGGTCGAGCATCGGCGACATCTCGTCGAGCGTTAGCCTCGCCCGCCGACCGTCCGAGGAGAGGAACCGCCATGCACACGAGGTTGACCGACGTCTTGGGAATCGAGCACCCGGTGATGCTCGCCGGGATGGGCGGCGTGTCGTACTCGGCGCTCGTGGCGGCGGTCTCGGAGGCGGGTGGCTTCGGCTGCTTCGGTGCCTCCACCATGAGCGGTGACGAGATGGTGGCGGAAATCCGCGCGGCCAAGGCGCTCACGAGCAAGCCGCTCGGCGTCGACCTCCTGACCGCGATGCCCGACCGGTTGATGGACGACGTCGAGGCGCTGATCCGAGAGGGCGCCTCGGTCTTCGCGGCGGGGTTGGGTGTGCCGCGGGACGTGATCACGCTCTGTCACGAGCACAACGTGTTGGTGCTGTCGATGTGCGGGAAAGTCCGCCACGCGATCGCCGCGGTCGAGGCCGGGTGCGACATCGTCGTGGCCCAGGGCACCGAGGCGGGCGGGCACACCGGCCAGGTCGCGACGATGCCGCTGGTGCCCCAGGTGGTCGATGCGGTCGGTGACCGGGTCCCGGTCGTCGCGGCGGGAGGCATCTTCGACGGTCGGGGACTCGCAGCAGCGCTCGCGCTCGGCGCGGACGGCGTGTGGATCGGTACCCGTTTCATCGCGACGCCCGAGGCGCGGTCCGCGCCCGGCTACAAGGACGCGCTCCTGCGCACCGGCGAGGACGGCACCACGATCTCGCGGGCGTTTACCGGCAAGACCCTGCGGGCGGTGGCCAACGACACGACCCGCCACTTCGACGCGCACCCCGAGGAACTGGTGCCGTTCCCGCAGATGCTGATGAAGTCGATGGAGGGTGGGTGGATGCACCTCGGGGCCCATGAGGGCACGCCCGGTGTGGATCCCGACCGGGAGTGCTACCCGGCCGGTCAGGGTGTCGGTGCGATCGACGCGCTGCTGCCTGCCGGCGACATCGTGCGCAACATCGTCGCCGAAGCCGAGGTCGCGCTCGACCGGTTGACCACGCTCAGGTAGCCGCGTCGGTTTCCGCCAGCGGCTTCATGAACGACCAGAGGTGGCCCTCGGGGTCGACCGCGCTGTACTCGCGGTAGCCGTAGTCCTGGTCGATCGGCGCGTACCGGATGGTGGCGGACTGCTCGATCGCGTGGCGATGGTGCGCGTCGACATCGTCGACCATCACGGCCATGGTTCCACTGGCGCCGCCCAGATGCTTCGGCGACTTCAACGCGAAGTCGTCGGACTCGAGGTGGAGCCAGAACTCGCCGTCGCCGGCGACGATCTCGGCGTGGACCGCCGTCCCGTCTGCGTCGCGCATCAGCTCGCCGGGGCCGAAGCCGAACACGCGGATGAGGTAGTCGAACGCCGCTTCGATGTCCTCGTACACGAGGATCGCAATGCGACGGTTCACGGTCGTTTCCAACATGGTCATGTCCTCCAGGACGCTCAAGAGGTCACCGGTGGTGTCCTCGTTCGATTCCAACTTGCCGACGAGTGCCACCAGCCGGGCGCGGAGCCGCTGCAAGGCCGCCAGCCGGGCGTCGGTCGTCGTGAGGTGCTCGCTCATCAGCGTCCGCAGGCTCGTGCCCTCGTCGGCGAGGCTCGCCCGGATGCCGTCGAGCGGCACGTCGAACTGGCGGAGCAGGGAGATCCGGTAGAGCCGCTCCACCACCGCGGGGCCGTAGAGGCGGTGGCCGGCATCGGTCCGGGCGGTCGGCGTCAGGAGGCCGACTTCCTCGTAGTAGTGCAACGCGCGGACCGTCATCCCGGTCGCCTCGGCGATTTCCCCGATCTTCCGCAGCCGCGGTGGGGTGGTGTCCATCCGGCTCATGGGCTCGACGGTACGGCCTCACGCAGCGTCAGGTGCAAGGGATTGTTCGGGATATTTCCGGATCCCGGTGGCCGGGATCCACGACGACCGGTGCGGCTATCGCCGGCCCGAGTCGAGGATCGCCTGCTCGTTCTTGAGGTCGGATTCGTACATCCGGGCGACCAGTTCCTCGAAGTTGACCTTCGGGGTCCAGCCGAGCTTCTCGCGCGCCTTGGTGGCGTCGCCCAGCAGGAGGTCGACCTCCGCGGGCCGGTCGAACCGCGTGTCGTGGGTGACGTAGGGCTCCCACGAGTCGTAGCCGGCAAGACGGAACGCCACTTCGAGGAACTCACGGATGCTGTGCGTCTCACCGGTGGCGATCACGTAGTCGTCGGGCTCGTCCTGTTGGAGCATGAGCCACATGGCCTCGACGTAGTCACCCGCGTAACCCCAGTCCCGGGCGGAGTCGAGGTTGCCGAGGCTGATCGAGTCCTGGATGCCGAGCTTGATGCGCGCCAGTGAGTTGGTGATCTTGCGGGTGACGAACTCGAGGCCGCGCCGTTCGCTCTCGTGGTTGAAGAGGATGCCGCTGCTCGCGTGGAGGTCGTAACTCTCGCGATAGTTGACCGTCATGTCGTGCCCGAACACCTTGGCGACGCCGTAGGGCGATCGTGGGTGGAACGGGGTGCGCTCGGTCTGCGGCGTCTCGCGCACCTTGCCGAACATCTCCGACGAACTCGCCTGGTAGAAGCGGATCGGGTTGTTGACGCTGCCGCCGACGATGCGGACGGCCTCGAGCATGCGCAGCACGCCGAGGCCGGTGATCTCCGCGGTCAACTCGGCCTGCTTGAACGACAACTGCACGAAGCTGATGGCGCCGAGGTTGTACACCTCGTCGGGTTGGACCTGCTCCACCGCGGCGATCAGCGACGGAAGGTCGCGGAGGTCGCCACCGACGAGGTCGAGGCCGGGGTTCTCCTCCATGAGGAGCTTCGCCTTGGGGTTCGCCTGGCCCGCGATCAATCCGGAGACCTGGTAGCCCTTGGACGTCAGCAGCTGGCTCAGATACCTGCCGTCCTGACCGGTGATTCCGGTGATGAGCGCGCGCTTCATGCGTTCCTCTCGCCTGCGTGGGAAATCCCGTCGAGATTAGTCCTGGGTGTCCGAAAACCCGGAAGGATCGAGCTGATACAGGAATTCCGCGCAGCGATCGGCCTCGTCGGTCTCCCCGATGGCCGCCGCGGTGCGCCGCAGCCCGTCGAGGGCGAAGAGGAACCCGAGGTTCTCGGGATGGGCGCTTCGCACGTACCCCGACCCGCGCCAACCCGCCTGGCGCAACTGGTCGAGCCCACGGTGGTAGCCCACCCGGTAGTAGGCGTAGGCCTCGATCTCGTCCCGAGCGACGTCGCCGAGCGCGGACCACACGCTCACACACCGCGGGCGTGCGGTCGCGATCTCACGGAGCTGCGCACGCCGGGCGTCGAGGTCGGTTCCCTGTACCGCCTCGGTGAGTGCTGCGAGCACGTCCGGGGGATCGGGAGGGAGCACGGTCTCCGGTGGTCCGCCGCGATGAAGGCCGATCGGTTGGTCGCTCATGGGTCGTGAATGTACTGCCGCGACTGCGCCGGTCCCGGCCGGACGGTGTGGTCGTGACGCCGGTACCATCCGAACCGTGACGCAGCCGACCACTCTCGTTCTGGTTCGACACGCGGTGACGCCCCAGACCGGTCCGCTGCTCTCGGGGCGGACCCCGGGCATCGACCTCTCCGAGCTCGGTCATGAGCAGGCCCGGATCGCCGGCGAGCGGCTCGCCGATCTGCCGATCGCTGCGATCTACGCCAGCCCGATCGAACGGACGCAGCAGACTGCCGCGCACATCGCGAGTCACCACGCGGTCGACGTGCAGGTCCTGGATGGCGTGATCGAGGCCGAGTACGGCGAGTGGACCGGCGGCAAGATCGAGGACCTCGCCAAGACCGACCTCTGGAAGACCGTGCAGCGCGCACCGTCGCGCGCGCGGTTCCCGGACGGCGAGTCGATCGCGGAGATGCAGGTGCGCATGGTGAGTGCGCTCGAGCAGGTCGCGGCCGATCACCCGGGCGAGATCGTGGTGGTGGTGTCGCACGCGGATCCCATCAAGGCTGCGATCGCCCACTTCACCGGTGTGCACCTCGACCTGTTCCAACGGATCTCGGTGTCGCCGGCATCGGTCACGGTGTTTCTGCTCGGACCGCACGGCACCACCCTCGTGAAGTGCAACGACACCGGCTCGCTCTCCGAACTCATCCCCGAGCCCCCGGAGGACGCCGCTGACGACGCGGCCACCGACGCACCCGAGCCGGCGGCCACCGCAGACGCGGCGGTCCCGACGCCGTGAGCATCATCGAACTCGACGGTGTCGATTCCCTCGGCGCCGGCGCGATCGGGGAGCCCGGTCAGCGGGTCTTCTACATCCAGGCCGACAAACGAGGCAACCGGCTGACGGTGTTGGTCGAGAAGGAACAGGTCGCCCTGCTGGCGCAGGAGGCCGTCGCGTTCCTCGACCGCATCGCCGAGGACCACCCGGAACCGCCGGGTGAGAGTTCGGCGCTCCATCCGAGCGCGGCTCAGGTGAACGAACCGGCGGTGCCCCTCTTCCGGGCGCGGATGATCGGCCTGGGGTTCGAGCCGGACCGTGGCCTCGTGCTGCTCGAGCTGCGTGAAAACGCGGAAGCCGAAGAAGACGCGCCACCACCGGAGGACGACGACGACGGGTACATCGCGAGGATCTTCGCCACCCGAGCGCAGATCCGTGCGATGGCCGCGCGGGGAACGGACGCGGTAGCCGGGGGGCGACCGCCGTGCCCGTTGTGCGAGTTCCCGATGGACCCGGCCGGTCACGTCTGCCCCCGGTGGAACTGACCCCGGACGCCGCGGCGCGGCTGCTCGACGGCGAGATCACCGTCGTCGGTCGGGTGGCATGGTCGTCGAATACAGCCCTGCTCGTCACCGTCGAGCGCGACGACGAGGAGATGCTCGCGGTCTACAAGCCGGAGCGGGGCGAGCGACCACTCTGGGACTTTCCCGACGGATCGCTCTGTCGCCGGGAGGTCAGCACTTTTCTCCTGAGCGATTCACTCGGATGGGACATCGTGCCCCGGACGGTGCTGCGTGACGGTCCCTACGGCATCGGATCGGTGCAGCGCTTCGTCGACCACGATCCCGACGAGCACTACTTCACGCTGCTCGAAGATCATCTCGACGAGTTCTGCCGCTTCGCCGTGTTCGACGTGTTGGCCAACAACGCCGACCGCAAGGGCGGACACTGTCTGCGCGAACTCTCGACCGGGAAGATCTACGGCATCGACCACGGCCTCACGTTTCACGTCGGATCGAAGTTGCGCACGGTCATCTGGGACTTCGCCGGGGAGCCCGTCCCGGACGAACTCGCGGTCGACGTCGCGAGTCTGCGCGCCCGCCTCGAGGGCCCCTTGTTCGACGAGTTCGCCGCGCTGCTCCACCCGATGGAGGTCGAGGCGCTCCTCACGCGGATCGACCGGCTCCTCATGGACGGCAAACTCCCCGAACCCGACGAGGGATACCACTCCGTCCCCTGGCCGATGATCTGAACGGCTGAGGAAGAGCCCGAAGCCCGTCGCGGGTTCAGACGGGCTCGAGGATGTCGGAGAGGTAGCGGTCCTTGCAGAGTGACCGTTGCAGCTTGCCGGAGGACGTCTTGGGCAGCGTGCCCGGTGCCACCAACACGATCTCGGTGGGTGGGATCCCGATGGCGTCGGTGACGCGGGCGGCGACCTCGGTCCGGACCGGATCGGTCCCGGCGTCCTCGGCACGGGTCTCAGCCACGACCACGATCGCTTCGCGACCGCGCCGCCCGGTGGTACCGAACGCGATGACATTCCCGGCGCGCACTCCGTCGACGCGGGCCACTGCGCGCTCGATGTCTTCGGGGAAGACGTTGCGGCCGCCGACGATGATCACGTCCTTGCGCCGCCCGCAGATGACGACCTCACCGTCGACGACGTACCCGAGGTCACCGGTACGGAGCCAGCCGTTGCGGAACGCGGCCGCGGTGGCGTCCGGGTTGCGGAAGTACCCGGGGGTGATGGAGTTCCCGCGGAGTTCGATCTCACCGACTTCGCGTTCGCTCCGGCGCGCGCCGGTCTCGGCGTCGACCACCTGCATTTCCAGGCCCTCGAGCACAGGACCGAGGCGAGGGAGTCTCCGGGCGCCCTCGCCACCGTCGATGGGCGCGGCGTAGGCGTCGGTTTCGAGCACCCGTCGGTCGACGGTGTCGGTGGTCATCCCGCTGCCGGGTTCCGGGAAGCTGATGGCGAGGGTGGCTTCGGCCATGCCGTACACGCAGAACGCGGTGCCCGGCCGCAGGCCGAAACCGGCTCCGGCACCGAGGAACGACTCGACCGAATCGGGATCGATGGGTTCCGCGCCGTTGAGCGCGAGTCGCCAGCGCGAGAGGTCGAGATCATTCGCACGTCGCATTGCGCGGGCGGCGAGTGCATACGCAAAGTTGGGTCCGCCGGTGACGGTGGCGCGGAATGTCGACATCCAGTCGAGCCAGCGGGCGGGCGCGGCGAGGAAGTCCTGCGGGCCGGCGATCACGAGATCGACGCCGGTGGTCATGGGGACCCCGAGCAGTCCGATGAGTCCCATGTCGTGGTACAGCGGCAACCACGACGCGACCCGCTCGTCCTCGCCGCCGAACGCGGCACCGGTACGGATCGAGTCGATGTTCGCGGTCACGCACCGGTGCGGGAGCATGACCCCTTTGGGATCGGCAGTGCTCCCGCTCGTGAACTGAAGGATGGCCAGCGACTCGGGATCGACCGTCGGCATCGAGAAGCGGTCGGCCCGGGTGTGGGTCGTCAGTTCTGCGAACGTGGTGGCCGCGATGTCGGCCGGGACGAAGTTGGCCAGTTGCGAGTCGATGAGCACGGTGGTGGCGTGTGCGTTCGCGATACGGCGACGCGTGGCGTCCACGAACTCCTCGATCGAACCCAGCCGCATCGGCAACGGGAGCATCGCGACGGTCGCGCCCGCGAGCCACGTGGCCTGAATGGCGGTGATCAGCGCCCGTGACGTCGGTCCGAGGATGCCGACCGTGGTGCCGGATCCGACGCCACGCGCCTGGAGCGCGGCGGCCATGGAACGGGCCTCGTCGTGCAACTGCGCCCACGGGATTGCTTCGGAGCTGTAGCCGGGGCCGTCGGACGCGCCCGTGACGAAGGTGATGGTGCCGCCACGGTCGGCGGCGGCCTCGATGCGGGGTGCCAGAGTGGAATCGGTGGAGGGACGGGCTGCGGTGGAGGTCATGTGGCCTGCTTCGACTGTCCGGTGAGCGTCGAGGTTACGTCTGGGCGTCGGTTTCGGTCGGGACCGTCCGGAGCGCGAGCCATGCGGCCGCCGCGGCGGTCAGGGAGGCCGCGAGGATGGCCAGCTTCGCGGCATTGAGGTCGGGCCCGCTGAAGGCCAACCCGGCCACGAACAGTGAGACCGTGAACCCGATGCCCCCGAGGAACCCGATGGCGAGCACCGAGCGACGCTCGAGGCCCGCGGGCAATCGCCCACCGCAGCGGATCGCAACCCAGGTACCGGTGTTGATCCCGGCGAGCTTGCCGACAACGAGTCCCACCGCGATGCCGATCGCCAACGGGTTCGATGCCGCGGCCCGGATCTGCGATCCCGAGATCAGGATGCCCGCGTTGGCCAGCGCGAACAGCGGCAGCACGATGAACGTGCTCCAGGGCGTGATCCGGTGCTCGAGGTCGCGGAGGACCGGGCGGCCCGAGCGCGCGTGCATCGGCGTGAGAAACCCGAGCACGACGCCGGCGATCGTGGCGTGCACCCCCGAACGCAACATGACGATCCACAGGGCAACCGCGGGGATGAGGTACCACGCCGGGTGGTGCAACCGGTTCCGCATCGCAAGCAGGACGCCGATGATCGGCAGCGCCGCCAGTAACCAGCCGATCGAGATTTGCTGCGAATAGAAGATGGCGATCACCGCGATGACGCCGAGATCGTCGACGACCGCGAGCGTCAGCAGCATCAGTCCGATCCCACTCGGAGCGCGGCGACCCACGAGTCGGTACATACCGACGGCGAATGCAATGTCGGTCGCCATCGGGATTCCCCAACCGTTCCTGACGGTCGTCCCTGCCGTCGCGATGAGGAAGATCACCGCGGGAAAGGCCATGCCCCCGATGGCCGCGGCGATCGGAACCGCGGCGGTTCGCGGATCGCGGAGTTCGCCCTCGACGATCTCACCTTTGATCTCGAGGCCCACCACGAAGAAGAACACGGCCATGAGGCCTTCGTTGACCCACTCGGCTCTCGTCAGGGAATGTCCGAGGCCCGGGAGACTCAGGTGGGCGTCCCACACTGCGACGTAACTGCCCGACGCGAGGTTGGCCCAGAGGATCGCGGCCAACGTCGCGGCCACCAGCACGACGGGGCCGGCGGATTCGTGACCGAAGACGGCCGTCGCTCGGCGCAATGGAGTGGGTGCTGGCATGGTCGCTCCGCGCCTGGACTTCCCGGCGCGCCGCCGCCGATCCTAGTTTGGGAAATGGTCAGTCGGAGGCCCGTTCACCGGTGATCTGGTAGCTGGTCACACACGCTTCGCCCATCACCAGATCGGCGGCCACGGCAGCGATGAGCGCAGGTACCACGAAGGTCGCGCGGCCCGTCGTCTCGGCCACGAACATGACCGCGGCCAACGGGACTCGATATCCCGCGCCGAGAAAAGCCGCCACACCGAGGATCGTGAACAGCGTGTCGTC